>JAUYHV010000066.1 GCA_030689845.1 Dehalococcoidia bacterium | reverse complement strand
TTTTTTTACCGGGGGGAGGACCCGTTACCAGGATGGGGCTAAAAGCAGATGAGCCTCTTTTGGCTGATCATGGACTATAAATTCTTCTTGAGGTCACCAGGGGACACGGTAAAAGGCTCGTGCTGGTAGACACAGCCTATTCGTCCGCGGCATTATTACATAATATGCGTATTTTGGGGTATAATCCTCTCCAGTTTGATACCGTTGTCATAAGTCACGGGCATCCTGACCATTACGGGGGACTTATTGGGTTACTGGAACAGAGGAAAGCCCCGGTGAATGTCGTTTTGCATCCAAATGCGCTGCTGTCCAGGTATGCCGTTTCGCCCGGCGGCGATTTAAACGGACCCTATCTCCTGGACAAGGAGAAGGTTGAACGCAGCGGAGGCCGTTTAATTCTCTGTGAAAACCACATGATGGTTACCGACGGTGTCCTTGTTACTGGAGAGGTCGGCAGGGGTTGCAGTCCTGAGTGGCCCGGCAAGGCAGAGAGAAAGATATTAAAGAACGGAATATGGGAGAATGACGAATTCTCGGATGACCAGGCAGTTGTAGTGAATCTTAAAGGAAAAGGACTTGTGGTTATCGGAGGATGTATGCACGCCGGGATAATTAATACCATGGAACATGTTAAAAAGGTTTCCGGTATAGACAGGATTCATGCTATTATCGGTGGATTCCATTTAACGGGAGCACCGGAAGAAAACACCATAACAGCCATTGAAAATTTGAAAAAAGTAAATCCTGCCCTCCTTATAGGCGGACATTGCACCGGACTGAATACGATTTTTAAAATGATGCAAATGATGCCTGAGCAGTTTCGTATTAGCTGTTCCGGCACTATCATTGACCTGAAAGCTTAAACGGGGTAAATATTTTTTAATTCAAGAGGAGGAAGCCAATGGAAGCAGACCTGAGAATGTGGTTAAAACAGGTTGAGGAACTCGGGCAATTGAAGCGAGTGGAGGGTGCCGACTGGAACCTGGAACTGGGTTGCCTGACCAATCTTAATGCAAAAAACAGGAAAGGTCCGGCGTTATTATTCGACAAAATAAAGGACCACAAGGAGGGGTTTCGTGTCCTTACCTGCTCTTCCTCCTCCCCTGAACGGCTTTCTATTACTTTAAACCTTCCCCAGGGCCTTTCGGATTTGGAAATGCAGAAGGCACTATGGCAAAAGCTCATTAAATGCGAGGAGGAACTGGACAAGTATTCTACTGTAACCGTGAAAAGCGGCCCCATACTGGAAAACATTAAAAGCGGGGATGACGTGGATGTCCTGGAATTACCCGCCCCCAAGTGGCATGCCCTGGACGGCGGCCGTTTCATCGGAACGGCGGATGCCGTCGTTACACAGGACCCCGATAACGGGGAGATTAATGTCGGAACTTACCGGATGATGGTCCATGACAAAAAGACCATAGGATTGTTTTTCGCCCCGGGTCAGCACGGATTCCTCCACTGCTCCAAGTATCATGCGAAAAACGAGCCTGCCCCGGTAGCCATTTCTTACGGGCACCATCCCCTTCTTTTTTCCGTGGCCTGCATCGAATTTCCCCCCGGCAGCGAATATGACTATGTAGGCGCCCTGAGGGAAGCTCCGGTCAAGGTTATCAAGGAAGAATTGACCGGGTTGCCAATCCCGGCCGATAGTGAAATAGTAGTCGTGGGGTATGTTCCCCCAAATAAATTCAAAGATGAAGGCCCCTTCGGTGAATGGCCCGGTTATTACGGTTCGGGCATCAGACCGGCCAGGTATGTTGAAGTTAAAAGGATTTACCATAGAAATAATCCCATTTTACTGGGTTCACCTCCGAACCATCCGCCCTCGGATGCCAGTTACCAGAAAGAGATGGTCCGCGGTGCCCTTTTGTGCCATGATTTAACCAAGATGGGCGTTCCCGATATCAGGGGGGTACAGGTATCGGAGGTAGGGGCCAGGCAGCTTGTGGTCATATCCATAAAGCAGAGATACGCCGGTCATGCCAAGCAGGCTGCAATTCTGCTTTCTCAGAACCGGCTGACTGCCGTGCAGGGCAGGTACGTTATCGTCGTGGACGAAGATATTGATCCGACGAATATACAGGAAGTTCTCTGGGCGCTTTGCACCAGGTCTGATCCGGAGAAAGACATAGACATAATCAGGCGGGCTCCCAGCAGTTCACTGGACCCGATTATCCGCAGGCCCACGGACCATTTCTTTAATTCCAGGGCGATTATCGACGCCTGCAAACCCTACGAGTGGTTCAATGAGTTCCCCCAGGAAATAAAGATCAGCCCGGAACTTGAAAAAAGGGTAAAAGAAAAATTCGGCTCCCAGCTGGGACTGTAATTAATTTAACGTCAAAAATCATAATAGCAGCTGGATGTTTATCATCAATAAATGCCCTTGAAATAATCGAAACGGGGTTAACATGATGCAAGATTTAAGGACATGGCTTGAGGCCGTAGAAAATATCGGGCAGCTCGAGGTGGTGTCCGGAGCCCACTGGAATCTTGAGATGGGAGCCCTGGTCGGGCTGGTTGCCGGGAAGCAGGAACATCCTGCTCTCCTATTCGATAAAATTCCGGATTACGAAAAAGGCGGGCGGGTACTCGGCTGCGCCATGACCACTCCCGGCCGGGTTGCGGTTACCTTTGATATACAGGGCAACCCAAATCATTATGAGCTGGCCGAGGAATTCAGGCAAAAGCTTCCCGGATGGGAAAAAGGAATGAGGTCTTTTCCCCCGAAGGCAGTGAATCAGGCGGCTTTCCTTGAAAATATCCAGACGGGCAAGGACATTAACCTCTGGACCTTCCCCTCTCCTTTATGGTGTGAGCTGGACATTGGAAGATATATCGGAACCGGGGACGCCGTGGTTACACGGGACCCTGATACCGGGGAAATTAATGTCGGAACCTACAGGATTATGGTCCACGATGAAAAGACTTTAGGACTTTTTATCGCACCGGGGAAGCACGGCAGGATCCACGTGGAGAAGTACCGCTCAAGGGGTCAGGACTGCCCTGTTGCGGTTTCGTTTGGACATCATCCCCTTGTTTTTGGCATAGCTGCATTAGAAGTGCCGTCCGGTGCAGAATATAATTTTCTTGGAGCGGTGCGAAACGAACCTTACCCGGTTTTTATCGAGGAGATTACGGGTTTGCCCGTACCCGCCGATAGTGAAATCATAGTTGTTGGGCGCAGTCCGGCTGGAAAAACCCGGGAGGAGGGGCCGTTCAGCGAGTGGACCGGCTATTACGCCAGTAAACAGGCCCAGGCCCCGATTATCGAAGTTGAACGTGTCTATTACAGGCATAATCCCGTTATTCTCGGGGTGCCCAACAGCAACCCGGCTCAATCCGCCTATTTTCGTTACTACAGGGGAGTGATCAAGAGTGCCATGCTGCATAACGAACTGGAAAAAGCCGGACTGGTAGGTGTCAGGGCCGTTTCTATCAGCGAGGCCTTCGGGGAACAGTGGGTGGTGGTATCCATTACCCAGAGGTACGCAGGGCACGCTAAGCAAGCTGCTTTGCTGGCTTCTCAGAGCCGCAGCAGCGTGCACATGGGAAGATACGTGGTGGTAGTGGATGACGATATAGACCCCCGCGACATTGATGAGGTCATATGGGCCATATGCACCAGGTCGGATCCGGTACAGGATATAGATATAATCAGGCGGACATGGAGCAGCCCCCTTGACCCGATAATCAGGAAACCGGCTGAGGCTTTTTTCAATTCCAGGGGAATAATCGATGCCTGCAAGCCCTTTGAGTGGAAAGACGAATTCCCCAAAGAAATAATAATGGACCAGGAACTTGCTAAGAGGGTCAAGGGAAAATGGGGAGACATATTCGTGTAAATATTGCGAATCCATTTCACGTGTTTACCGGTATTTTCAGTGAATTCCCGCAAAAAACGGGGTGAGCCTGATTCTCTATAGGGAAACCTATGTTTCAAGGTGAAAGGAAAGCGACTATGGAGCAGGGAGTTGAAATAAAAAAAGCGGTATGCCCATGGTGCAAGGCGGAGTGCGGGGTCCTGGTAAAGGTAAAGGACGGACACTTGTTGAGCGTTGAGGAAGACCCGGACTGGCCGAGGAAGGTTTACCCGCCTACCAAGGGTTGTGCCAGGCTGCGGGCGGCCAAAGAGTGGTTTTACCATCCCGACAAAGTAAAATATCCTTTAAAAAGGGTGGGAGAAAAGGGAGGAGGCAAATGGGAGGAAATATCATGGGACCAGGCCCTGGACGAGATAGCGGCAAAACTAAAGGAAATAAAAGAAAATTTCGGAGCAGAGGCTGTATCATATACAAGCGGCACGGAATACCGGACGGAAAGCGTTTATAAAGGACGGTTTTTCAACCTGTTTGGTTCTCCTAACGGTGTTCATCAGTCACAAATTTGTCTTGGACCCAGGACAGTCATGGGACATGTCATGGTGGGACTGTTCCCTCATTTTTCAATAAGGCCTATAACCAAGTGCATCGTGTTGATTGGTGTGGAACCCTTGGTAAGCCGCCCTATAACGGCAAAGGTA
>JAUYHV010000252.1 GCA_030689845.1 Dehalococcoidia bacterium | reverse complement strand
TTTGGCTGAGGCGATGGCATTGGCCAGGGCAAAGTTGACCTGGGCCAGGTCGGTCCGGTACAAGTCGTTCACCGGGTTTAATTTTTCCGCCGCGATCAGTTGGTTATAGGTAACAAGTCCCTGATTTTGGACAACCGCGTTTAAGGCCAGGCGGTGGTGGTAATCTGCCAGAGTGATTTTACCCCCGAAGAAAAAAGCAAACAACACCAAAGCCAAGGAAATTGTCCGCAGTACTCCCGGCAGGGCGTCCATTTTGATGGTTTCGGTGGAGTCGGAGACCGAAAACCCGGCAATACGAAGGACCCTGTCTTTGAGGTCATTCAATCCCGTCCTGTTTCCTGAGAGTCTATCTCTGTCTTCCCGGCTGATTACCATAAAGCTGGCCAGGATCAAAATACCGATTATCCAGAGAGGCAGACTGGATGGGTGCAGGGCCAGGATGATAAAAAAGGTCAGGCCGGAGACTGCCAGGGCCAGCTGGTTATTGTGAGTAGTCGTCTCGTTTGAGGTATCCCGCAAACGCGAGAGATCCTTCGCCGCGCTCAGGATGACAGGAGAGGCAGCTGAAATAAACAAGGCTGCCAAAGACAACAGCGCCAAAAGCCCAAACCCGCCCAAGGTGGCCAGGGTTTGCAAATATTCATTAAAGGATGAGTCAAACCTTAAGTTCCAGACTTTTAAGGAGTTAAATTCCACCGGCTTGTAATTGGTGAAACCAAAAGCATAAGTGGCCGGCCCAGTCCCCCAAAAAGGCGAATCCCTAAAAGCCGAGATCGATATTTTCCAGGAGGGCACAAACGGCAGTTGGACTTCCCGGGGCAAGTTTTTGGCCTGGGTATAGAGGGGGTTCTTGGCCGCGCCAAGTGGAGGAATCACCGAAATAACGGCGACCAGGGCCACCAGGACTACCGGCACAGCCAGCCCGATCAGGCGGACCAGCCGGATTTGACTGAGGGTTTTTAAGTTACTTAGGTCACTTAAGAAAAAGGTCAGGGCAAAACCGAAAACTGCTCCTACCCAGGTGATCCAGCTGCCGGTTAAGGCAATGGCGACGCCGGATAAAAGTAAGAACAAATAATAAAGCATTAAGAA
>JAUYHV010000248.1 GCA_030689845.1 Dehalococcoidia bacterium | reverse complement strand
CACGGTCAGAGTGGTGAGTCAACCCCTTAGCAGGGCATTTGGTTTCAATTGCTCGAAACAAAGACTCGCTGACAAGATTCCTGGTCATCCGCGCTCCCATGGCGTACCCAACGATATTGCCGGTAAAAAGGTCCTTATGGCCGGCAACATACAGCCAGCCTTCATCCGTGGGCACATAGGTGATGTCGCTGGTCCACACTTTATTCGGTTCAGAAACCTTGAACCCTAATTCATATAAAGTATGCTAACCAGTTTCACCGGATATCCAATTGTATTTTGATAGCTTCCTCTATCTTGCGCATATCTTCCTGGGAAAGAATGTCGGCGCGGCGAAAAAGCCGTGTCTTGCTGACGGTTGCCAGTTGGTCTGTCATTGCCTTCCTTTCCTCACTTTTAAAGACCACTACGGCTTCACTGGGATAAATCCGCTCCGTCTTGCTGGTGAGAGGAACGACCTGGACTCGGTTCAGGAACTTGTTCGAGGCGTCATTACTGATAATCACGGCAGGCCGCTTCTTCTTGATTTCCCCGCCGATTGAGGGGTCGAAGTTAACCCACCATACCTCACGCCGCTTCATGGTCTGCATCCTTGAAGGTTAACTCAGCCCACTCCAAGGCTTCTTTCTCCCTTCTCTTGTCTCCCGCCATTTCCGCGTAGGCTGATTCCAGGTTGGGGCGAACGACGTGTGGCCTGACCAACTCCTCGATGAACTTGCTTATCTTTCGCGGCCCAATGGTCTTGTGAAGTCCCTCGTAGACCTCTTCATCAACCGTCACAGTCAGTTTCTTCTGCATAAGACACCTCCTTATACGTGTATTATACGTATAATGTTGCAGAATGTCAACAATAAAAGACATTCTGCAATAAAGAGGATTTTGTTTGGTTTCTGAGGGTATTATGCCTACGTTTATCTCATCCCTACCCGGGATTGACATCCGCTACCCAAGCTGATAAGCTTTCCTCAGAAAGGAGGCAAGCGGTCGGCTCAACAAGCCACTGGTTGCTTTTCCGTCAGCTAGCCCATGTTTGACAATTAGGTTTTATAAGCAGAACTAGAAATATTCTTGAAATCCAAGGCGATGTCCACGTCCAAAGATCCAGGGTGTTTTTCCTTAGCCGATGGGATAAGTAAAGGCGGAACATTTCCTCCAACCAGGACGATGTCATCCCTATACTCGCCCAAGATAGTGACTATCTCCACCATCACAGAAAAACATGCTTGGACCTCTGGCTGGTTATAGTCACTCTTCTTTACCATTTTGGTTTTATCCTTTGTTCAAGTAAGAACTTGGCGGATTCTTCCCCTCGACCTTTGAAACCGATAAGATCAAGGTACAATTGAATATCACTAACAACACTCACATCGTCATTTTCATTGCTGCCGTAAAAAACTCCTTCGTCGTAAGGTTCTAAGATACTGATATTAGGTCCGGATGTCACTTCTTTTAATCCAAGCTTGTCAGCAACTTCGCTTATATTATTACCAACATAGGCAAAGCCTCTGGTGTATCTGGAAAACGGGGCAACCAAGGCTGCACCAGAGAATAATGTTAATGCGTAGGGAATTGTTTGTTGTTTGCAGTATTCAGATAATTTTCGTTCGATATCTTTAATATCATCGAAGCTAAAATAATCGTATATTTTGTTTTTTTTGAAAGAATAATTACTAGCCCACTCTTCAAGCAGCTCAACAGGACGAATAACTGATAAGTATTTATCACCGCTGATATATTCCAAATCGAGTAAACGTTCTTTTACTTTAGACACTAAACCAATACTAACGTTTGCCTCTTTGGCTAATTCCCATACCCCCCATGGCCGTCGTTGCGGATAATTAAGCATGACACGTAGTATCCTGCTTGATTTTGGACTGAATATAGAACGAACCCTCCGTTTTTCAATAATTGGATTAGGGTAATACTTTCTCTCGATATATACTCGATGGAAGGTTAGGAAGCAATTCCCCGCGAGGTCAATATAGCCAACTTTATTTTGTTTACAAAGATTGGCTGTGTCTTCGCTAATGTAAGGAGCTGCCACTACAGGATAAGCATTTTCAGTTAAGCTCGAATATTCTCTTAGTTGTTGGATGGCCATTCTGACCATTCTCGGCTCCCCCAAAGATTTAAATTCGACTAATAGACTTAGTAACCTGCCATTAATATTCACTTTCACTATTAGATCAACTCGAACATTGCCTAATCGTGCTTCTAACAAAGATTCGTTGATCTTTATAAAAGGCACAGCGATCAATATCTGTTCGAGTTTATCTTTAATTTTGTTAAGAGTTTCTTGCGCTTTCATTATTTCACCATAATTGCTGTTTTAACCATCTGGTGAAATTGTACAATACAGTGAAACTATTGTCAAGACCTTTTCACTGGATACATTATTTTCACCGTTCGGTGAAAATAATGTATATCTTGCTTCTTGCTTTGAAAATTGGCCATAAAAAATGGGCCGACAACCTGGATGATTGGCTATATATTGGAAGAAGGCAGGGAGTCGACGTCCTTGTCTAATTATTAAAAAGGGGGATAATATGAGTAAACACGACCAGGGAAATCATTTACTTGGAGTGTTTAACGGGTTATACTCAAATAATATCTTCCACGATCTGCTCACAAGTTAAAATTTTGAAGTATTTGCCCGGCCATAACAATTACCCCCGTCAACAAGGTTAGCTACCAAAATAGGAATTTTGGTAGCATGCCGGAGAATAGATTATAATGGGAGAGGTTGGGTCTTGCGGGATACTCCGTTAAAACGCGTTGAAGAATCCAAAATGGATATAAAAACAGGAATGAATGTGAAGTTGTTTCCCACGGATTTTACCGTCAGATTATAAAATGCCGAGACTGCTTTCTAAGTCCAAATACCTCAACGGGCTGCAGTGCCCGAAATACCTGTGGATGCTTTTTCACCAGCCGGAGTTAATCCCCCCGCCCGACGCTGCCACCCAGCGCCTTTTCGACCAGGGGAATATTGTCGGCGAACTGGCCCGGAAGAGGTTCCCGGGCGGCATATCCATACCCGATGATAACTTTGGGGAGAATTTAAAGCAGACCAGGGCCCTCTTGAGGCAGCGGAAGCCCATTTTCGAGGCAGGCGTCCTGGTAAAAAATATTTATGCCCGCGCGGATGTCCTGGTCCCGGTTAACGATGATGAATGGGATATCATCGAGGTTAAAAGCAGCGCCGGGGTAAAGGACATAAACCTGCATGACGCGTCTTTCCAGAAGTTCTGCTACGAAAAAGCCGGCCTCAACATAAGGAAATGTTACCTCATGCACATCAATAATAAGTACGTCAGAAATGGCGAAATCGACCCTTACCAGCTTTTTACCATGGCCGATGTCACGGGCAGGGTGTTGGAGGAGGGGAGGGGCATCGAAGACCGGGCTGTTGAGATGCTGGAGGTCATCGCGGCGGAAAGATGCCCCGATGTCGCCATCGGCCTTCACTGCGACAGCTTTTATGGCTGCCCCGTCGAGTCATGCCGGGACTTTCTGCCCGAGGATGACGTTTTCCAGCTTTACCGGGGAGGCCGGCAGTGTTACGACTTGCTGGAACGCGGCATATTCTCTTTAAAGGATATCCCCGGTGATTTTAAGCTCGACGGCAGGCAGCGGATACAGCAGCAGTGCGCTTTAACCGGCCTGCCCCATGTCAACCCCGGTGAAATCAGGAAATTCCTGGGCAGCCTGGAATATCCCCTGTATTACCTGGATTTCGAGACTTTCAGCCCGGCTGTCCCCCTCTTCGACGGCACCCGGCCTTACCAGGGGATCCCTTTTCAGTTTTCCGTTCATGTTGTTGAAAAAAGAAAAGCCAGGCCGCGGCATTATTCCTTTCTGGCGGAAGGACGGAAGGATCCCAGGCGGGAACTGCTGGTTGCGCTGGAACGGACTCTGGGCGACAGCGGCAGCATAGTTGTTTACAACCAGTCGTTTGAAAGCGGCGTTTTGAGCGACCTCGGCGGCCTGTTCCCGGAATATCATGACCGGATGGGAAACATGCGCGGCAGGATTATAGACCTGCTGGCGCCGTTCCGGGGCTTTGATTATTACCACCCGCTGCAAAAAGGCAGCGCTTCTATCAAGGATGTTTTGCCTGCCCTGACCGGGACGAGCTACGAAGGCCTGGGAATAAACAACGGTGAAATTGCCAGTTCGGCTTTCCTGGAAATCACATTCGGCGACGTCCCGGATGAAGAAAGAAGAAAAGTGCGGGCAGACCTGGAGGAATACTGCAAGCTGGATACCCTGGGAATGGCGCTTATCGTGGATAAATTGAAGGAACTGTCAGCAGCGCCCAAAAAAGGGGCTACTTCCTGAACAGGCGGGAAAACAGGCCCGGGGATTGGGGCGGTTGTCCCAGCCACTTATCGAATTCTTTAGGGTTGTCGATAATGATGGTGTTGCCTTTTCGCTGGTATTTTATGGTCTGGGGCAGGTACCCCTGGAAGTCGTTGATTTCCCAGTGCTGCATATCCCCGGAAAACTTGACGAGTTTACGGGTGCCCTCCTCTTTAGCATCAGCCTTATTAAGGACGTAGAGCAGGTCACGCCAGTCCCTGCGGCCCGGGTCGTAACGTTTTTCGATGGGTTCCATTGAGAAAAATTCGGGCAGAGCCCGCCCGGCGTAAGTGTACAGTTCCCTGAAAATCGCCCTGGCCAGCCGGAGTTCATCGTCACTGGCCAGTTCATCGTAGTCGAGCCGTCCGAGGTAAAGGTGAGAGAACCATTTGAATACGGCATTATCCTGGTTGAACAGCCTTGCCAGTCTTTCTTTGGCAGCCTCACCCGGGGCGAAATGGACATCGAAATCTATGCGTTTTACCCGGGATTTTGCCCATTCTTTAAGTCTTGAACTATTGGAGGCGATAACCAGTTGGGGTGAAACATTTTGCTCGCTCCACCAGCGTTCCCAGTATGATTTGAAGACCTCTTCTAATCCCCCGGTCCGGGAAGGGTCCACATCGTCGAACACCAGGGGAAAGGCAGTTCCGGTCACCGACGCGTTTAAAATCCTGGTCTTGGTGAAATCTTTCCGGGAGAGGGGTTCTATGGCCCTGCCGGTAATAAGTTTGAGAGCAAAGCGTAAAAAGGTGGACTTACCGTTCTGCGATGGGCCGTAAATATAAAGGAAACGCGGTCCCCGGGTGTCGATTGTGCCGTAGCGGGCGTGTTTAGCTTTCATATACTCGTGGGCAAAGGGGGTAAAAAATATATAAAGCATGGCTTCAAGCATACTTGCCTTGGTTGAGATTGGGTCGGAAGATTCCCCGGAGTCTACCGTATTAAGATAAGCTTCCAGTTGCCGGAGAGCCGTATCGACGGCAGCGGGTTCGGGTAGCGCCTCGGCAACCTCGGTCAACCCGCCGTCCAACCCCAAACGCAGCTTGTGGTGTTCCCTTGAAAGGATGAGCATGGGGACATGGTGCGTTTCGTACACATACCGGATGAAAGCCGAATTGTTCACCTGCACCCTGTCCGGCCCCGCAGAAACCGGGTTCAATGGAGACAGCAGCCGTTCTCTCTGTTTCCTGGCCAATGGCGAATCAGGTAACTTCAAAACGGTAACCGGTTCAACCCTGATGTCGGGGGTACTGGCAAGGCTGATGGATATATCGTGGAAAATCCCTTTTATCTCCATGTCCTGCTCTTCGGAAACCGCACCTTTGAGCCAGGCTTCAATCAGTCCTCTCCTTTCCATATCCGGGGTCTTTTTAAGGAGTTCCAGTAAATCTGCCATGAATAGAGAGCAGCCTTGCAGATGAGATTTGTAATCCTGCAGCAACTGCTCCAGGAAGGGATGACCGGTAGGAATGTCCAGGTACCAGGCATAGTTAACCTGGCGTCTGGCATCCTGGGCCGTTGCCGTAAGGTTGGCGCTGGTCTGTATTACCCTGACTATTTCCGTTCTATGCAGGAAATATAATTTCGTGTGGATAGTGCGGCTTGGAACAAAAATGCGTAGCACACCTTTTTCGACCAGGTCTGCCAGGCGGCCGGTCACATCCGCACCTTTTTGTTCCAGTTCATTTTTATAAGCTACGGTAAGGTTTTCCCCGACGACAATCTCAACATCCGTATAACCGCGATTTTCGAAGAATCCCAGCAGCAGGTCAGGTGATACCACGTAGGAAACGGCCTGCATCCTGTTAAAGCCGTCAAAAAGGTCTTCAAAATCCCCACGCCGGCCGATAACCCGGGTTTTCAAGGGTGATATGCCTGCGAAAAGGTCTCCCTGGTACCCGCCCTGGCCTTGAGATGGACCTGGTAAGCCGTTCAATTTATCCTGTCCCCTGCCTGTTTATTTAAAATTATGGCTTTAAAACGACTATAATATAACGTAATTATACATAAAGGACAATCGTAACCGGCAGACGGCCCTGCGCTGCTGCTGTTATAACGGGTATTGCCGTGGTTATGTTTCAAGGTCGAAGCAATGAATGAATACCGGCTGCCAATTTTTACCGCTATGAAAGGACGTCAGGCAGAATATTTTCAGGTCGGTAATGCATGATTAACAAAGGTGTCATAGTTGTGGGAGCAGGAGCCGGCGGCATGATGGCTGCCGGACGGGCAGCCGGGGAGGGCGCCGGGGTGCTTCTCCTGGAAAAAACCGCGCGTCCGGGTAAAAAAATACTTGTGAGCGGTAAGGGCAGATGTAACGTGACCAACGTTAAAGAACTCGACGGCTTTATTGCCGCCTTCGGGCCCAACGGCCGCTTCCTTCACTCTGCCTTTAATCATTTTTTCCGGGATGATTTGCTGGCGTTCCTGAAGCGTTACGGGGTGGAGACCAGGGTAGGTCCCGACGGGCGGATCTTTCCTGCTTCCGATAATGCCGGGGACGTTGTCAGGGCCCTGGAGAAATACCTTTCGGATAACGGGGTCCGGGTTCAGACCGGAGCAGGAGTTACCGGCATATTGGTGGAAAAAGGGATTGTCGCGGGGGTGCAGGCCGGACAAAAGATATACCCCGCGGGAGCGGTTGTCCTGGCAGCGGGTGGGGCTTCTTACCCGGCTACCGGTTCCACCGGGGATGGTTACCGCATGGCGGCTGCCCTCGGCCATAAAATAACCAGGCTGCGCCCCGCTCTGGCGCCCCTGGAAGTCTTCGAGAGGGAGCGAGCCGGGCGCATGCAGGGGGCCAGCCTGCGGAATGTACGGCTAACAGCGTTCCGGTGCTCGGCTGATGAAATCAAACCGTCGCTGGTACCTGCCAAAGATTCAGGCCGGGGAATACCCGGGAAAAAACACAGGTTACCTGTCATTGAAAGCCGTACCGGCGACATGATGATTACCCATTTTGGCCTCGGAGGGCCAGTCACCCTGTTGATGAGCCTGGCTATAGGCGATGCCCTTGAGCAGGGCCCGGTAAGTGTTTCCATAGACCTCGAACCGGACATCAGCCACGGTGAACTGAGACAGAAGCTGCAAGCGGATTTTGTCCGGTACAGCCGGCGAAGCTATCAAAATATCCTGGGAATACTGCTTATGCCGAAGCTGGCAGGGCTTTTTGCCGAGATGACCTGTGTACCGCCTGAAAAACGCGGCAGCGAGATAACTGCCCCGGAGAGAGAGCGGCTTTTGAGCTTGCTGAAGTCGTTCCGTTTTAATATTAAAGCCCCTCTGCCCCTGGCCGATGCCATGGTTACCGCCGGTGGGGTATGTCTCGACGAGATCGACCCCCGCACCATGGCCTCACGGCTGGTTGCCGGACTTTACTTCTGCGGTGAGGTAATGGACCTGGATGCGGAAACAGGCGGATACAACCTTCAGGCCGCTTTCTCCACTGGCTATGCCGCCGGAGGAAGCGCTGCCGCTTTCACGGCCGGTTTTCTTCGCTGAATGGATTTGCCGGAAGCTTGCCTGCGTGCAGAGTCCCGGGGAAATGGTAATCGGAGTATGTTTACTCCAAATTCCTTTAAAGCGTCTGCCAGGGCGCTAAGGGGCAAACCCACCACGTTATAATAGTCGCCCACTATTTTTTCCACCAGGACCGCTCCCAGTCCCTGGATAGCGTAGGCTCCCGCCTTATCCAGCGGCTCCCCGGACTTTACGTAGGCGTCAATTTCTTCCGGGGGGATTTTTTTTAAACGGACTCTGGTTTCCACAGATGCTGAAAAAGCCTTGTTATTACCTGTATCGATGACGGAAAAACCCGTGATAACGGAGTGGGACCTGCCGCTTAACCTCCCCAGGATTTTCCTCGCTTCATTTTCCGTGTGGGGTTTGCCGATTATCCGGCTGCCGGAAACGATAATGGTATCCGCAGCAATAATGATAGCATTCCTGTGCCTGGCGGCAACTGTTCGGGCTTTCCCCAGAGCGGCTTTTTCAGCGAAATCCCGGGGGGCCGTTCCTCTGATGGAGCCTTCATCGAACTCACCCGGTTCGACTTTAAATTTTATGCCTAATTGTTCCAGTAATTCTTTTCTCCGGAGTGATGCCGAAGCTAATATTATTGTTTTCATGGGATTTCCGATGTGAGGGTCGGGATAAGGCGGGGGCACTTCTCTACGGCAAAGAAGGCCGGCGCTCCAGGAAATTGCACCTTTTGTTTATTTCCTTCCGGGGATAATAAAGGATACGATCCTCAAAAGGAACTCCAGGGCAACAATAAACGCCAGGTAGTACCCGATTATTTGCAGGTAGCCTGGAATCTGTTTAACAATTTCAAGGGAAGTAGATAGCTGGAAATAATTAACGTCCACAAGGAATATGCCCAGGAGGGCAAACGGCAGGATTTTCGCCAGGTCTTTTGATAAATCCTCGTGGTAATAGGCGGTTATCCTCACCGTGGCAACCAGGGCAACGGATATCAACAGGATACCCGGTGCGTTCTGGTTCTTGGCCAGAACCATCAATAACACGGAAATAATCCCGCTCCACACAAAAACAACAAACGGGACCATCAATAGATATTTAATGATGTACTGGACCACGCTGAAGAACTTTCGAAACCAGCCGTATGTTTCTTTAAACTTTAATTTGAATATATCTCTTCTACCCAGAAAACGGTAAAAGTTGAAAACAAAAACGGAATAGACCACCATACCCATGACAAACAGCGCCAGGGGTTTCAAGGCCAAATAGTATTCATTCCAGTTAATATACATAGATGACAATCCTCAAAAAAGAGTTTCCGTCACTCGACTTATATTCAACACCTGTAGGCCGGCATGACTTAACAAATTTACACAGTAGAATTGCGCCTGTCAAGCCCTTTCAACCCCATGGGGCGTCTGCGGAGCAGACAGGGTATTTAATACTTCATTTAAAGACAGGTGCTGGGCTCCAACCTGTCACCCTTCGCCCCCCGGCTGTTACCCTTTGTCCCCCAACCGTCACCCTTTTATCCGTATAGTATTCTTTTGTGCCATTATGGGGAGAAAACTTTGAAAAATCTGCCGTATGTTATTTGCGTTAATATTTTACCAGACCCGCAAAAATTATCATTGACTTGCTGAAACTGTCTTTGCTATACTGACAACCGGTACTAAAATTTATGAGGGGGAAGAAAATGTCCAAGTCATACAAGAACATCATCTCCATAAGCATCTGGGTACTCTTTATCGTCGGACTGGCTACGCTGTTGATGGCATTCGTGCGCATTATCGGTGGCGCCGCCGGCGGAACCCCGCCGGAATTAAAGACAATGACAGCTTATTTCGGGTACGGGATGGCCGGTATTTTCCTGAGCGTGGTCTCCATCCTTATAAGGAAAAAGTTGGAATAACCCGGCCTTCTCAACTGGAACAAGTCCCCCCACCGGAACAACCCGGTCAATACCTTATTGGTCCGGGAAGGCCTGACTTTTCTCCATAACCCGGATGTGCCTGCAGCCGTTTTATATCAGGGAGCCGGTACAAACCCCGGTGCAAGAATTTGACCCGTTGCGGCTATTATCCTGTAATTAGCTGCCTTTATTCCGGTTAAGAAAGAAAGGCCGGACATCTCTATAAAGAGATTCCAGCCTTTCAGTAGATGGACAAATACGATTCTATGCTTTTCCGATTCTGAACATCTTTGTCCCGCACACCGGGCAAACACCCTGGGTCGCCGGCTTGCCATTTTTCATGGTAATGGCTTTGGCATTCTTAATATCTCTCTTTGCCCTGCATTTCACACAATAAGCTTGCATTAGTAGCACCTCCTTTCCTGACTACGAACGATATACCATTCTAAGGAATCTGTCAAGGGGGTTTATCCCCATTTTTTCTAAAAAAAGCTGTTTATGTATCTTATTTTGAAAGAATTGAGCTTGTGTTCCCTTTGGGTGTTAATTTAAGATATAATGCTGTTCATAAAGCCCTGTGGTAGAGAGGAGCCTAATGTCACAGGAAGAAAGTCCCAGGAAAAAGAGCACAGTAGAGAGCTTCGGTGAGATATTTAAGACCTTTGGCGAGGCCATAGGTCAGATTTTTGATGATCCCGAGCTTAAAGAAAAGGCAAGGGAGTTCGGAAGGACTGTAGCGGCTTCTGCCGAAACTTTTGGCAACAGATTTAAAGATGAAGATGTCAAAGAGAAGTTCAGGGATGTCGGAAAGACTGCTCAAGAGCTCGGGGAGAACCTGGCAAACCGTTTCGGGTACACGCGGGATGATATGAAAGATAACAGTAACCGGGAGGCTGAATAATGCCGCCCGTTGTGGAAGCCTACCTGGACATTGAGACTACGGGCCTTTCTCCGTGGGACAACCAGATTACTGTTGTGGGAATCCAGCTCTGCCGGGGTGAGGAAACCCGGTTTGTTCAGCTTGTGGGTAAAGACATTTCAGGCCAGAGCATCCTCAATGCCCTGGGTGATGCCAGCATGATGTACACCTACAACGGCAGCAGGTTCGACTTGCCCTTCATAAATAGCCAGTTGGGTGTGAACCTGGAAGAATGTTTTACCCACCGGGACCTGATGTTTGACTGCTGGAGGTGTAACCTCTACGGAGGATTTAAGTCCGTCGAAAGGCAGATGGGTATAGGAAGAAAGTTAACGGAAGTTGACGGAAGGGAAGCAATAAGATTGTGGTGGAAGTATGTCGAAGGAGGTGACGGAAAAGCCTTGAATACACTCCTTGAGTACAACAGGGAGGATGTGGAAAACCTCAGGGTGTTGAAAAACAAACTGGCGGCCATCGAAGGGGTTTCCTGGGATTAACGGGGATATTTCCGCCCATCTGTAAAAATCCCTCACTCCACAGTGTAGTGTCTCTAATATCTCTTTACAATTTGCGGTGCCATTGGTGTCATTCCCGCGAAAGCGGGAATCCAGAGCCACAGACTGGATTCCGGGTCAAGCCCGGAATGACAAAGATTGTAAGGCCATTTATGAAACACTACAATAGCACGTGCTACTGTATTTCCATTGCATCAAAATAGACGGGGATTGAAAAAAGATTTGGTGTGCCCTTCAGTCGCCCCGGGTTATTTAAAGGTATAATATCTTCTGATTTTTCCGGTCCTTATTCTTAACTGAAGTTTGTTAAAAGTGAAGTTTCCCAGGCTGACTATAAATTTTCTTAAAGCGGGGGTAGGTGTGTTGTTTTCCCTCGGCTGGGCCAGGGTAATGTACTTTATTTGGCCGCAGCCTTCTTTCCTTACCTTCCTCTGGTTTTATCTCGCCATCGGCGGCATAGTCCTGAAATGGGTAATATTCGAAGTCCTGGACAGGGTTAATTTAAAGCTGCGGTTACGGGGAGTAAAAAGGGAACTGGATGAATCACGCAAACGGGTGTGGGAGGCCAGTTCGAATAGTTATCAGTTGAGTTGTCCCCTGGAAAAAAATATGGAAGGCTCCCCCGATACCGGTGATGAGTTGAAAAAGCTCCAGGGCCAGGTGTTAAACATGGCAGCGATGGTTGCGCGGGCAATAGGCAGTTCCATCGAGAGCCTCAAGACAAGGGACTTAAAAATTGCCAGGGCCCTTATCGAGGGTGACAGGAAAATTGACCAGGCGCAATCGGCTATCAGGGATTCCTGCATCCAGATTATTGCAAAAAGCTGTCCCCAGGCTGGAGACCTCCATATGATTGCCGCTGTCCTCGGGATTATTACCGAGTTCGAACGAATGGGGGATTATGCCGAGGGCATTGCCAAGCTTGTTCTCATGATAGGTGAACGTCCGCACATGGCTCTGCCCGGTGGGGTTGTTTTGATGGCGCAAAAGGGGATTGAGATGCTCAATGGCAGCATGAAGTCTTTTATGGGAAATGACGTGACCGGGGCAGTAAGAATATCCGAAATGGATGGTGAAGTGGATACCCTGCATGACCAGGTGTTTCGTGAGCTTATTCTTATTATGGTAAAAAGCCCTGCCATGGTAACCCAGGCGACCTGGCTGCTCTGGGTAGCCCATCACCTGGAGCGTTTTGGAGACCGGGTAACCAATGTCTGTGAATGGATCGTGTTCAGTACCATGGGGGATGTAGACTCTACCGGAGGGAAATAACCCTTTTTGTATTTCTTGAGATGAACGGCCATGTATTCTGCTTTGGCGATGGTTTGAATGGCTTTTTTATGCCTTAGAGTTCAACGCGGGATGTATTCCCCGGGTAAAGGAGACAGGGGGTCGGGTTCAGGCGACGGTTTTTTCGTACCAGATGCTGCTCGCATGTTCCTTAAACCCGGCTGTGCGGTACAGGGAACGAGCGGCTTTATTTCTGCTGTCCACGGTTAACTCGACGAGGAGCGCCCCCCTGCTTTTTAAGCGGGTTAACCCGTTTGAAAGTACCCATTTCCCGATGCCTTTTCCCCTGGATTCGGGACCAACCCCCAGCATAAAAACCTGGCCCGTTTCTTTGCCCTTTGTTCCGTGCATCCTGGTCCAGCAGAATCCTGTGATTTTATCTCCGTCACAGGCAAATCCAACATCCTGGCAGGGAAACCTCGAGAGGCCCAGGCTGTAAATAATGTCCTCCACGGTGTTCGGGTTGTAACCCCAGCTTCCAGTAAAGGAACGGTTCTGGATATCTTTGAGTATTTCTTCCTCACCGGGTGCCATTTTACGAAAATACAGGGGTTCTTTCCCAATATCTGCCGGGGGAAAGGCGGAAATGTCCAGAACCAGGTCCAGGTGGCGGCGCACATGTTTGAAGCCCAGCCCGGTTAATATGTTTGGTGCGGATTTATAGCGGGAGGGAATGTTAAACTGCAATGCAGGGATATTTAACTCTTTGGCACGCTGATGAGCGGAATCCAGTAGTTTTAGAAAAAGTTCCTGCTTGCGGAACTCAGGCTGCAGGTAACATTTCAAGACGGCTCTTTCAACGCCCTTCTCCGGCAGGATATCCATGAAGCCTTTAATACCGCCGGCATCCTGGACAACGAACAGGTCCTTGCCGGGGGAATAGCCCGGACGGTTCAGCGCTTCTCGAACAATATTTTTTAAATTATCATGGCTTTCATACCCTAATTTTTCGGTTTCCATGAACATCGATGAGTATTGCTCGAAGTCAGCCGGCAGGTAATTCCTGATGGTCAAGGATGGAGCGGGCATTTGGCTGTAAGAACTCCTTAAGCTATAATCTTGGTACTTTTTCGTATTGTACCTGCAATTAAGGAGATTCATCAAGATGGCGGAGAATGCCGATATAATGGTTATCACACCTCACCCTGACGATGCCGAGTTCGGCGTTGCCGGTACCGTGGCGCACTGGGTCAGGGAAGGTAAAAGTGTGGTGTATGTAGTATGCACAAACGGCGACAAGGGGACCAGCGACCGCAGCTTGAAGCCGGAGGAACTGGCAAGGATTCGCCAGAAAGAGCAACTGGCTGCCGCAAAATTACTTGGAGTAAAAGATGTCATCTTCATGGGCTATCCCGACCAGTCCCTGGAGGATACTCCGGAGTTCAGGAAGGAATTGGTGCGCCTGATAAGGACGTACCGACCGCTAATAGTTGTAACTGCCGACCCTTACAGGCGGTACCTGTGGCACCGGGACCACCGCATCACCGGACAGGCAGTGCTCGATGCTGTTTTCCCTTATGCCCGGGACCACCTTGCTTATCCGGATTTACTGGAGCAGGGGCTTGAACCCCACAAGGTGCGGGAGGTCTGGGTGTGGGCCTCGGACGATCCGGACCATTATGTGGATATTGCCGATACTTTTGATATTAAGGTAGCTGCCTTGGGCTGCCATGAAAGCCAGGTGGGGCAGAAAATCCACCCCGACCTGAGGGAAAGGGTGTTGAGGAGGGCAAAAGACATGGCCGAGGGGACGGCTTTTAACCTGGTGGAGGCATTTCACAGGGTAGAACCCTGGGGTTAAAAAACCTCTTGTCTTAAGCCTGAGAGGAAAGCCAGAGAACATCACCGCATAGGCCGGGGTCGTGGGGCCGGGAAGAAAATAACAAAAACGCCTTTTTTTCTTTTTCCAGCGTTGTTCCCTCACCGTGGCCGGGATAAATCATGGTGTCATCGGGTAAAACCATGATTTTCTCCCTTATTGACCGGATAATCTGTTCAAGAGCACCCGGGCTGCCTGTTTTACCCGGTCCCCCGGGGAATATAGTGTCTCCCGAAATAAGATGCTTTCCGGTTTTAAAACAAAGACTTCCCGGGGTGTGTCCGGGCGTGTGCAACACTTCGATATTGATTTTGCCAGTTTTCAACACATCCCCGTCCTTCAGGACAATGTCAGGCTGGATGGGCAGGGCAGGGGAATCGGCAGAATGTGCCGCCAGGGGGGCTTTCATCCTGGAGCGCAGTTCAACCAGTGCTCCCGTATGGTCGAAATGATTATGAGTCAGGGCTATGTATTTGAGATTAGTTCCCGATAGTCTACTCATGATGGTATCTGCCCCGCCCGGGGCATCCACCAGCAGGCTGTCCCGGCTTTCCATACATGTCACAATATAGGCGTTAGTTCCCCAGGGGCCCAATTCAAGCCTTTCGATTCGCAGTGAATCATTTTTAAACATTATTGCCATTTCCCTATCCTTTCAAGAGGTGTCATTTTACAAGGTAGCTGGAGGTAAATCGGCTGGTGTCTTTCTTTATTAGAAGAAGGGAATAAAGCCATCTTAACTATACCACAATGCGAAATCCGCAAAAAATGGAAAAAACCATATATAAAAAGTATGGTAACTACTAAGAAGTAACTATTTTTTATTGCCTGTTTTTACTGTACAATATGCTTAAAGGATTATTTTCAGTTAAACAAGCCGTATACTGTTGATGAAAAGTGTAGTTCATGGTTGGATAATACCAGTCACTCGTATTTTGTTTCCATCACGTCATCCTTACCCGGTTAATCAGGTTTTAGAGGAAGTTTTTTATTATTATAGTTCGAAAGTATTGGGTGAACCCGTTGCTGATTGCCAGGATTCTATTGTGGAAGGATATCGAGGAAATATTTTTAACGGTCGGGGACAGCAAACACAAATGGAAAGAGGAAGAGGATAGTTAAGGGACGGCCTATGTTCTTCAAAGGACCTGTTCTCCAGAGGAGAATTACCTTGTTTGTGCTGGCTGGTCTGGCGGTGAGCCTGGGGACTTTCAGCGCCATAGGAATCCTGGCGATAAGGGAAAGCACCGACCGGGTCCTCCAGGAGCGCCTGGGCAACGCGCAACTGGTGGCCAAATATACGGATTCAATACTATTATATGCAATCCGTGACCTAAAAGATCTGGCCCTGGAGGAACAAATTACCAGGCCCTGGGAAATAAACCGGAAGCTGGTACTGATGACGGAAGATTTTAATAAGCTGGGCTTTTCCATACATAAAATCTTTTTACTTGATAGCAGCGGAAAACCGGTTTGGGAGCAGTATTTATCTGCCGTGATAAGTTTTTCCCTTCCACCCTATGAAACCATAAAGAAGGAATTGGCGGACGACCATTACATTTCAGGTTCCCTTGAAAGCACAAACAGCCTGAATGCGGTGGTTTTGCTGTCGGTTCCGGTAAACCTCGATGGGCTGAACAACACCGGGGTTCTGGGAGTGGTTGTCGATATTTCTTCCCTTGGAGAGGGTGAATTCATCCAACCGTTATCCATGGGTAAGACGGGGTACACCGAGATCGTAGACGGCACCGGGGTTGTCCTGGCCCGGACCCGTCCGGGACAGCCCCCCGTAGCTTCAGAAATCAGCGACCACCCTGATAAGTTTTCCCAGCTCATTCAGCAGCAAAAGGCCGTGGTAAGGACATGTCACAGGTGTCATACCGGTGAGGAGGGGACACCCAGGCGAAGGGATATCGTGGCTTTCGCCCCTGTTTCTGTTTCATCATGGGGAGTAGCCCTTCGGCAGTCCGAAGAGGAGGCTTTGGGGCCCGTGCGGCAGCTGCAGTACAGGTTGTTAACTTTTGCCGGTTTATTGTTTCTGGCGTCTTTCCTCCTGGTGCGGCATCTCACCAGCAGTGTGATAAAGCCCATTCAAAGTCTTACAACGGCTTCTCAGAAGATTGCCCAGGGTAATCTGGATGGCGCCATTTCCTACGAGAGCAACGATGAACTGGGAGTATTAACAGATAGTTTTAACCAGATGAGGATAAAACTGAGGGACTCTCAACAGGAACTGGGGAGATGGAACAGGGAACTGGAGGAAAGAGTGAACAAGAGGACGGAGGAAATATCCTACCAGCTCGATATTGCCAGGATGCTCGGTTCTACTATTGAATTGAAACCGCTGCTCCAGGGAATAATGGCTGCATTGATGGAACTCATGCCTCCTGTTAGCAGCGCCCACGTACTTTTGTATGACTCAACAAAAAAAGATTTGGTGGAGCGGGCCTGTGTGGGAAAAGACGGAGAGACATATGCTCATCTTGACAGCCAGGTGAAGGAGATTGCCGCAGAGGTACACCATTCGGGATTACTGCAGTCCTGCGATTATGACGATGCTGAAGGTCATGAAAAGGAAATGCATCCCGGGGGCTGCCTGGGGGCTCCGTTGGTGGTGAAAAACAGGACTATAGGGGTGTTTATGCTGGTAACAAGCTCACACCCCGCAACATTTACGCCCCAGGATATCCGGTTAATTGAAGCCACGGCCCAACAAATAGGGTTGGCCATCGAAAACGCCCGCCTCCACGAGGAAACGGAGGAAATGGCCATTTTACAGGAACGGGACAGGATGGCCAGGGAAATACACGATGGTCTTGCCCAGACCCTGGCATTTATTAACCTTGAGATGGGCACGGTTCAAGAACTTTACGCAACAGGAAAGACCGAGCGGGCCATGACGGAGCTCAGCAAAATGGTAAACGCCACGTCGGAGGCTTACAGGCAAATAAGGGACACCATCGTCGGGTTGGACACGGAGGCAAAAATCGCCCAGCAAATCTCGGATACCGGATTTGACCCTTTACTCCAGCAGTCGCTTATGCAGTTTACGGTTGTCAGCGGAATACACATGGAACCTTTTACCGGGATGGAACGGATGGAGCAACTGACGCTGATGGCCAAGGTGCAGATTTATCGTGTCGTCCAGGAATCTCTCAACAACATACGCAAGCACTCCAGGGCAACGGAGGCATGGATAAAGGCGAAAGTAATCAGGGAACAACTGGTCCTCGAAATTGGGGATAACGGAAAGGGGTTTGACGCCTCTATTGATTTTGGGAAAGAACACCTGGGGATGAGTATTATGAAACGGCGAGTGGAGTCTTTGAACGGGAACCTGAAAATTGAGAGCAGCCCGGGAAAAGGAACCAGGGTGCTGGTAGATTTACCCCTGAAATCCGTTCGCCTTGCCGTTTGAAAGCAGCAAAATGCGTATTAAGTTATTATATCTAAAAATAAACCCCTGGATAACAGGTATATTCCGGTGAAAAGAACAACGAGTAATGTTTTATTATTATGACCTTTTTTTGGAAATTCTAAACCTGCAAGGAGGTAGGAGTTGGAAAAAGTAAGAGTGTTACTGGCCGATGATCATAAATTATTCAGGGAAGGACTTGCATCCATGCTTTCCCAGCACGAGGACATCGAAGTTGTCGGTGAGGCCAGGGATGGGGGAGAGGCGATTGAACTGGCCAGGGAGCTGATGCCTGACCTGATACTCATGGACCTGACCATGCCCGGCGTCAACGGCCTGGATGCCACCAGGGCTTTGAAAGCGGAGATGCCCTATGTAAAGATTGTCGTGCTGACCGTCCATGACGAGGACGAAAAACTCCTGGAGGCCGTCAAAGCCGGGGCCCAGGGCTACCTGCTTAAGGACATCAGCATGGATAACCTTTTAGCGTCCATCAGGGGAGTATCCCGGGGCGAAGCCCCCATTTCCCCCAGCATGGCCGGTAAGATCCTTAAAGAGTTTTCTCAATTGTTGCAAAAAAGACCCTCACTGGAACACGGCGCCGACATTACGAACAGGGAACAGCAAGTCTTGCAGCTTGTGGCCAGGGGAGCGGGAAACTATGAAATATCGAAAAACCTCAATATCAGTGAAAATACCGTAAAAAACCATTTGCGGAACATACTGGCAAAGCTTCACGTGCAAAACCGTTCCCAGGCGGCTTACTATGCCATGAAAAAGGGACTTATCAAAGATGTTCTATAACCGAGGGCAATAAACTTGGTGTCAAAGAAAGAAATAGATTTTTAATATTAAGGTACTGCCCGGGTGTGTGTTTGGGTACACGGGTTCATGTTATAATAAACACTAAAAAAAAGGGGTTCAAATGAAAAACAAAATCGCGCTGACTTTTATAGCCGTGACGCTTCTGCTGGCGCCGGTTATTTCCGCGTGCGCCGGTAAGCCCCAGGCTACCCCTGTACCTACCAAAGCGCCAACGGCCGCTCCTACGCAGGCGGCAACGCCGCCTCCGACAGCGGCACCGACTCAAGCGCCGACGGCTGCTCCGACCAAAGCGCCGACAACGGCACCAACCCAAGCCCCGACCGCCGCCCCAACCCGGGCTCCCACAGCAGCGCCAACGGCGGCTCCGACGACCCAGGCCGCACCTGCCGGCGGACCCCCAAAAATACCCCACACCCTGGAGGGACGCGATAATTGTTTGATGTGCCACCAGGCCGGGGGGCTGAAGCCTTTTCCGGCGAATCACGCGGGCCGGACCAACGAGATGTGCAGAGCCTGCCACCAGCCGCAGTAAAAAAATTAATAGTTAAAGAAAACGAAACTCCCTGACAGGGGAAGAATTCGATTCATAACCATTGCCAGGTGTTACATACCACGGCGAAAAGGAGACCGGGTTTCCCGGAATGACACCAATGGCACCGCAAATTGTAAAGAGATATTAGAGACACTACACTAGTTCTTCTTTTTGCAAAATTACCGTATCCGGAGGCAACAACCGGCAAAGGTAGACACGTTCTTTCTTTTAGATTTATAATGCTACTGGTAGCTTGGTGACAAAAAAAGGTTGTGAACAGGCATAAGGAGGGCTGCAAATGAAAAACAACGCGTCTCAGGGAACCCTGGATACCGGCTCTTCAGACAAAGTTGTCCGGACATTGTGCGGGCTGTGCCACACCAACTGCGGGATGATAATATCGGTGAAGAATGGGGTGATAGACAAAGTAAGGGGTGACCCGGAAAATCCCGGCAACCGGGGTAAACTGTGTCCGAAAGCCGCTGCGGTTAAGGAATTCGTCTACTCTCCAGAAAGGCTCAGGCATCCTTTATTGAGGACTGAAAACGGTCTTGAGCCCATATCCTGGGACCAGGCCCTGGACATCATTGCCAACAAATTCGGGGAAATAAAAGAAAAATACGGACCAGAGGCGGTTGTGCTCAACAGGGGGGCTCCGGTGACCCAGGATGTGCACGATGCTTTTACCCAGTTGATGGCTGCTTTCGGGTCTCCCAATGCCACCGGGCCCAGCCACCTCTGTCACTGGCCTATCGAAATCGGGATGAAACTGGTAACGGGCAGAAACGGGGGACCGGACTACCCCAACACAAAATGCGTTATATTCTGGGCATCCAACCCCCTGGACTCCACGCGGGTAGGTGAAGGGGTTGTCTTCGGGAGGTACGACAAAGTAATTACCGAGGCAAAAAGCAAAGGGGTTAAGGTGATTGTCATCGACCCCTTCCGCACTGCTGTTGCCGCTAAGTCCGATAAATGGCTACCAATCTGGCCCGGGACCGATGTGGCCCTGGGACTGGCAATGCTCCACACAATAATAACAGAAGGCCTGTATGATCATGACTTTGTTGCCAAATGGACTACCGGGTTTAATGAACTCAAAGAACATGTGAAGGAGACCTCTCCCGCCTGGGCGGAAAAGATAACGGGCGTATCTGCCGGGGATATTCAGTGGGCAGCCAGGACCTATGCCGCTTCCAAACCGGCTTCAATCCTTCCCGGCAACGGGCTGGAGGGAATCACCAGCAGCGTGGACAGCACCAGGGTAATCGGTATGTTGGAGGCGGTCACGGGCAATTTAGACATACCCGGAGGTAATGTTTTCTTCCCGCAGGTGCCTCTTTCCAGGTATCCAACGGTACGCCCTGATAAAAAACCTCTGGGCAGTGATGAGTATCCCCTGTTTACCCGCCTATCTTTCCCCGTTTTTGCGGATGCCGTGATTACCGGGAAACCGTACAGGCCCCGGGCTTTGCTGGCCTATCATTCCAATCCCCTGTTGATTAATGCCAACGAGAAAAAAGTCAGGGAAGCGCTGCAGAAACTCGAATTTATCGTGGTATTCGACATGTTTAAAACAGCCACGGCTGAACTGGCCCACCTGATCCTGCCTGCGGCCTCATGTTTTGAAAAGGATGGATTCAGGCCGTTTTCCAGCCCCGAGGGCGCTTTTGTTGCCCTGCGGCAGAAGGTGATCGAGCCCCTGCCGGACTGCCGCTCGTGGGTGGATGTGGAGTATGAGATTGCCAGAAGAATGGGGCTGGCAGACACATATCCCTGGACAAATACCGAGGAGTGGATTAACTACAGGCTCAAGCCCTCGGAAGTAACCGTGGAGCAATTAAGACAAAAACACGTGGTTTATGTTACCCCGCCGGTAAAATATATGAAGTACACTGTTTCAGGCTTCTCTACACCTTCGAAAAAGGTGGAACTATATTCCGATACGGCGAGGCAACTGGGCTACGATCCCCTGCCCGTTTATAAGGAACCTGCGGAAAGCTTGCGGTCAAAGCCGGAAATGGGGGAAAAGTTCCCTCTTATCGGTACCACGCGAAGGCCGGGGGTTTATATTCATACCAGGTTGAGGAATATGCCGCAACTGCGTAAACTGGAGCCGGCAGCTTCCGTCAGGATAAATCCCGGGGACGCTCAAAAGAGGAAAATTTCGGAAGGTGACAGGGTGGTGGTCGAGTCGATGAACGGCAGCATTCCGCTGATGGCCAGGGTGACGGATGCGGCGAAGCCAGGGCTGGTGGTAATAGATTTCGGGTGGGGAAATCCCGGGGATAACGGGGCCAATGTCAACGTTTTGACCAGCGACGGGGAACGCGACCCGTTTTCCTCAACGACATCCAACAGGCGGTTCCTGTGCCAGGTAAAAAAGGCTTGAGTCCGCCTGAGGTTAATTAACCTCAATTTATCAATATTGACAAATAGCATTCAGGTAAATACAATAATCTTAACCTTCTATGGTGACACATAGTAGGAAATTAAAGAGGTGAGTTAATGTTAAAAAGTTATCCCATAGGAAAATCCACGGTAGAGCTTCCCTGCTCTGTTGTAGCCATATCGGCTAAATCCGGCGCCCAGCAGGGAGCCATGACTGCCAGCGCAATGTACGTGTCGCAGGTCCCCGCCCTGATTCTGGTGAGCATCGCCAAGTCTTTAGCCACATATGAACTGATAGAGAAATCCAAGGCATTTGCCATCAATATCCTTTCCGAAAACCAGATAGCCCTGGCGAAGAAACTGGCCAGCGTTCACGGGAAGGGTGTGGACAAGCTGAAAGAACTCAAAGTGGCGACTTCAGCAGCTTCAACGGTCAAAGCTCCCCTGATAGACGGCTGCTTCGGCTATATCGAATGCAAGGTAAAGGGTTCGTTTTCCGACGTCGAGGGCGACCACGCCATTTATATCGGAGAAGCGGTGTCCTTTAAACTGGACAAGTCTCTCAAACCCCTGGTCTGGCTGGAAAACAAGTATTTCAAAGTAGGCTCGGAGTGTAAATTAAAAGTATAAAAAACTACACCTTAGTTTTGTTACCCTCTCCCCCTTGTAATGTAACGTAACGTAACGTGTTGAATACATGAGTGTGAAAAGGAGAAACAACGATGGCGGAAAAAAAGACAACAAAAAAGGCAGCGCCGGCGAAAAAGAAAGCCCCCGTTAAAAAATCTACCGCTGCCAAAGTCACAGGCGGTGATTCCTTTGTTTGCGGAGTCTGCGGATTGGCGGTTACTGTCGATGAGGAATGCGGCTGTGTCGAAGTGTGTGACATTATTTGCTGCGGTCGGCCGATGAAGGAGAAAAAAGCCCGGGCGAAAGCCAAACCGAAAGCTAAACCGAAGGCCAAACCGAAGGCAAAGCCGAAAGCGAAAACCGCTAAAAAGTAGCTGTTTCCATCATTTTCAACGTCATCAGGGTTTGAGCCGCGCTGGACCGGATATTGGAAACCAGCGCTTATAGATATATTGCCTCCTTATTAGTATTTTATTAAGTTACGGGGGACTATAAAAATCATGGATTTAAGAATGCTCCGATTTTCGGTTCTGTTGGCATTGATGACGGTGGTTGCGGCCTCGCTGGCCTGTTCAAGAGCCCCTTCTTCCGGTGTGGTCCGGGAGAACCCCGCTGTTGCCCCCGCACCGGGAAAAGGTGGCCTGGCAGGCGGGGACAGCGGATTACCGTCTACCACGGAGAGGATGATCGTGCGGGAAGGGAACATCACCCTGGTTGTAAATAACGTAACCGGCGCCAGGGATACAATCTCCACGATGGCTGTAAGCTTCGGCGGTTATGTGGTATCAACGGAAATATCAGGTAAGGAACAGGATATGCGCGGGAGCGTTTCCATCCGTGTTCCCGCCGAGAAATTCGAACAACTTCTCCAGGAGCTCCGCAATCTGGCCGTAAGGGTGGTATCCGAAAGCACCAACAGCAGGGACATTACCGAAGAGTATATTGACCTTACTTCCCGGCTCAAGAATGCCGAAGCAACTGAAAAGCAATATCTGGCTCTCCTGGACAGGGCTAATAACACAGATGAAATTCTTAAAATTTATAGACAGATATCCGAAATACGGAGAGAAATCGAGCAAATAAAAGGCCGTGTACAGTATCTTGAACGCACTTCATCAACGTCGCAAGTAACCATACGGTTGGAACCGGAGGGCAGCGCAAAGGGTCTCGTCCGGGCCGGCTGGAATGTTGTAGAAGTATTTAAATCAGCCATCAGGGGATTAATAATAGCCCTTCAGGTCATCGGCACCCTGGCGATATGGTTGGCGGTACTCAGCCCGATTTGGGTAGCTGTCATGGCTGCTATTTACTGGAAGAGGCGCAGGAAAAAATCTAAATCCAAATTACCGGAAACAGCAACTCAGGAAAACAAGGACAAAACACCGTAATTTTCATTCCATGCCGGTAGTTCATCCGGCGTTGAAGATGACAGTCACATGTGGGTGGAAAAATTCAGGCGCTGCCTTTTTTTGAGCCGGCGGGATGTCCTGCCGTCTGACTTTCCTATTTTTTAACCCGTGCGTTCAATAATTAACCGTTCCGGTACGGGAAACCGGGGGATACAATTTGGCTAACAGGCTTATAAACGAAAGCAGTCCGTATTTGCAGCAGCATGCCCATAACCCGGTGGACTGGTATGCCTGGGGGAAAGAAGCATTCGACCGGGCAGCGCGGGAAAACAAGCCCGTTCTTTTAAGTATCGGTTACTCTACCTGTCACTGGTGTCACGTTATGGAGAAGGAGTCTTTTGAAAATGAGGACACTGCCCGGCTCATGAATAAGGAATTCGTTAATATTAAAGTGGACAGGGAGGAACGTCCCGATCTCGACCACATATACATGGAAGCTGCCCAGGCAATGACGGGCAGGGGAGGATGGCCGTTAACCGTATTTTTAACGCCTGAAGGCGTGCCTTTTTATGCTGGTACCTATTTTCCGCCTCAGGATACCATGGGAATGACGGGCTTCCCAAAAGTCCTCATAACGGTGGCAGGGTCGTATCACAACCAGCACGCTCGGATATCGGAGGCATCAGAGTCTATCGTTTCCTATTTAAATCAGGCAGCGGGAAAACAGGCATTGACGGAAAGCCTCGAAGCTGACCTGCTGAAACAGGCTTATCTCCAATTAGGTGAAAGTTTCGACAGGGAACACGGCGGGTTTGGCCAGGAACCCAAATTTCCCCAGCCGATGGTCCTGGAATTCCTTCTGCGGTATTTTATTAGAAGCCAGGAGCCCCAGGCTCTCGAGATGGTTGAAAAAACCCTGTTGGAAATCGCCCGGGGTGGTATTCACGACCAGATAGGCGGCGGTTTCCATCGCTATTCCACGGACGCCCGCTGGCTGGTGCCCCACTTTGAGAAGATGCTTTACGACAATGCCCTTTTAAGCCGGATTTTTCTTCACGCGTTTCAGGTGACGGGTAAAGCTATTTATTCCCAGGTTGCCCGCAAAACCCTGGAATATGTGTTGAGGGAAATGACCGGGGCAGAGGGTGGTTTTTTTTCGGCCCAGGATGCCGATAGCGAGGGGGAAGAAGGGAAGTATTACGTATGGACAGACAGGCAAATCGACCGGGTACTGGGTTCCAAAGAAGGGGAAATAATACGGAAATATTATGGGGTAACACAGGATGGGAACTACGAAGGGAATAACATTTTGTATATCCACGCCGACCCGAAGGACCTGGCAGGGGAATACAATCTTAAACTTCCGGAACTGGAAACCCTTATAACAGATGCCCGATCGCGTCTCCTGTCGGAACGGGAGAAACGGGTACACCCCGGCCGGGACGATAAGGTGCTGGTTGTCTGGAACTGCCTGACGGTGGCGGCTTTTGCCGAGGCCGGGCAGGTCCTCGGGGAGAACCGGTATATTAAGGCAGCGGAAACCTGTGCCTCCCTGCTGCTTGATAAATTATGGAAAGACCGGAACCTGTTGCGGGTTTATAATAAGGGGCTGGGAAGGGTCCCGGCTTTTCTTGAAGATTACGCTTCTCTCGGGGAAGGACTCCTCACCTTATACGAAGTAACCCTGCAACCCCGCTGGTTTGAAGAGGCCCTGGGTGTCGCCTCTGTGATGGTGGAAAAATTCTGGGATACGTCCGGAGGCTGCTTTTACGACACGGCCAATGATGCCGAATCCCTTTTTTACCGCCCCCGGAACACTTTTGACAATGCTTCACCCTCCGGCCTTTCCCAGGCTTCCTCCCTGCTTCTCCGCCTTGGAAACTGTACCGGTAACCAGGGGTGGAAGGAAATTGCCATAGCCTCACTGGGGCAGGTCGCGCATTTGGCTGCCCGGTACCCCCAGGGTTTCGGAAACTGGTTGTGCGCCATGGACTTTCATCTGTCATCTCCTGTTGAAATAACTGTCATAGGTAATGTGACCGATGCCCGGACGCGGGACTTGCTCCGCGCTGTCCACAAGTCTTTTTTGCCCGGAAAGATAGTCCGGGGGTGGGATCCAGAAGAAGGTCCGCCGTCCCCGATGCTGGCAGCCTTTCTCGAGGGAAAAACCATGGTGGATGGGGCTCCGGCTGCCTATGTCTGCCGGCAGTATGCCTGCCTCCCGCCGACCACGGTACCATCGGAACTTCTGCGGCAGATAACCCCTTGCTTAATTCTGGATTATGGTGGTAAAATTGCCCCAAACGACGAGACTCCTTGGTGTCGACCATGAAGAGGTATTTATAGGACTTTTACAGAAAACAGCTCTCGGGGAAATGCCTTTGGATGCTGATAATGTCTCGAAGCAAGCTAACCGAATACTGGATAGCTTGTATAGCCAATATCGCGCCAACACAGCCGGAGTATCAGTTTCATTTCGCGAGCTATGTTCTGGTTGGACATGGGCGAAACGCTCCGATATTTATACACATTTAATCCACTCTTACCCAGCCAAGATGCTTGTCTACATTCCTATCCTATTCCTCTCTACAGAAAAATATGCTAGCCGCGATGACTCGATCCTTGATGTCTTCGCTGGAAGTGCCACAGTGCTTCTAGAGTCCATTATTAACCCAGTATTCCCGCGTGACGCCTACGGCACTGAGATCAATCCACTGGCCCGTCTCATCGCTAAAGTGAAGACCACCCCAATAGACCCCGATAATGCAGAACGATTGGCAATACAGGTTGCCCAATCAGCGAGAAGTACTAGTGAAGAAACTCTGCCCGCCTATAGCAAACTTGATTATTGGTACTCGGAAAAGATAAAACAGAAATTGGGGAAATTGGCCTGGGCCATAAACAATGCCGAGACGGATGTTGATACACGTGATTTTCTGCTTGTGTGCTTCTCAGTAACTACTAAAAAATTGTCGTATGCTGACCCAGATATTCCCGTACCTGTGCGCTTGAAATGCAAAACGCCAACGGATGGGCGACCGTCAGTCGAGCGACGGAACGCACTCGTGAAACAACTGTTGGCTAAAATTGATTCATCCGACCCGATAAGTGTGTTTTTCAACGTGGCTAATGCTAACGTGCACAGATTGCGTATGCTTTGTAGTGCGCTTAAAGGTAAGACCACAAAAGCCAAAATAATTGGTGCCGATGCTAGGTCCCTTCTTGATGCCCCTATGGGATCGAAAGGCCACTTCGACCAAACCCGGGCTAAACCAGTTCAGGACAAGAGTTTTTCCTTAATCGTTACATCCCCGCCTTACGGAACCGCCCAAAAGTACATTAGGTCCACACGGCTTGAAATGTTATGGCTAGGCCTAGCTACTGACACACAAGTGAGGGCACTTGAAAGGCAAATGGTTGGCACAGAAGTCACGGCTGAATCCAGTCTCAAGGCGGTCGTTGCAACAGGATTCCAGCCGATAGACGAAAAGCTTGAGCAAATTTCCATGAAGAATTTATCTAAAGCCTGTTTAGAATCCATTTACTTCCGTGATATGACTACGGCTATCAAAGAAATGCATAGGGTTTTGAGACCAAATGGAACGTTGGTTATGGTCATTGGAGACAATACCGCTTGTGGCCTGACCGTTCCAAACCACTATTACATAAGATTAATAGCCGAAAGCGTCGGTTTCAGAGAAGAGTTGCTAATTAAAGACCCCGTGAGATCCAGAGGAATGATGACCAAACGACATGAAACTGCAGGTATGGTAGAAGATGACTGGGTAACGGTCTTGAGAAAGGGTAATTAGGTTGTTTACACTCGTTGCGACATGGAACTTAGCTAGGCCTGACCAAGAGAATCTTGCGGACTTTCAGAGTGTGCAGCGCAGAGGCTACAATTCAGAGTTAGTTTCATTAACAGGACAGCTTGTGAACAAGGTGGCAGAAAAGACCATTCTTCCCTTGTCAGTTAGTGACATTGCAGACAAGCGATGTAATGCTCGCAGGGACTTATACTTAAGAAAAGGAGTAGCTAGGTTAACCGCCACCGAACTGAGAAGGATAGAGAAACCAACCTGGGGACAGAAGGCTGGGAACTTTGTTCAGAAGTACGTTGAGGGCGTTGGGGTATACGAAGGCCTTGGCGGCAGACAGAGTTATGCAGTTACTAGGAACAATGGTGATGGTTACCACAATGCTTTTGTCCAGGGCAACGTGCCTGGCATAGATAAATTGAGAGCTTTGGAGAACACACCAGCAAGTAGCGCACCTGGCGACACAGATTGGCTTTTAAGATTGCTTAAATGCAACGGTAAATTAGAGCTCGGAACCCGGGCTCTCGACACATATGCTAGAGAAGAAGGTGATGTGGATTTCAGTCATGTTAAATTCAAAGCCCGCCTGATCCCCAAAACCAGAGAAATAGGTATTAGCTCTCCGGCAACGCCGGACTTTATAATACCTAGACAATCTATAGTGGGCGATGTTAAGACAGGCATTGCATTTGAAGCACATTTTCAGCTAACGTGTGCCGGATACGCTCTTGCCTATGAAAGTGAACTTGGGCAAGACCATGATATGAACTGGGGCTTTATATATCTTATAACTACAAGAAATCCCAGCGCCTTTGTTAGGCCGCTCACTTTCGCTCAACTTTACATTTTCGCTGTCGATGACAATTTGAGGACCTGGTTTTTGTCGGAGAGAGACACCTCATACAGGATTTTGGCTGAAAACCAAATCCCGATAGTAAAAGAAGAAGACCTTCTAAAGAATTGCCCCTACTGTAAATACAAGGTATTCTGTGAGCAATGAGGTCCGCATGACAAGCAAATCGATGCCTCTGATTAAAGAAACCCGAATTGACAGGATACAGGCTACCTTGAGATGTATATCTTACCATCCTTTTGATAGAAACAAGCAGCGGGACTGCGTGATGAAGTTGTATCCTGGCAAGACTGAAAAGAGTGTATTTCGAGGTATGGTAATTCCCTCATTGCGCCATCTCGGACTTGTGGTTGGATATGCCGGAGGACTTAGGGTGAGCGCAAATGGCAGAATCATTATCGATAGCGAAAACATGGAGTCGGCTCTGCATTTCGATTGTCTGAGGGCTGTCATGTACGAAATTGACAAAGCTATGTTTGGTTTCATAGACATGCTATTCAATACGACTATTTCACTGGCTGATCTAAAACAGACTTTGGCCTCATCCGTGTCTACGCCTGATACTCAGTTAAGAGAGAGGATTGCCAGTTGGCTTTCTGTATTGCAGCAGGTCGGGCTGCTTAAGGGCATTGAACCAAAATTACTGGTCAACGAGGCACATAGGAAGAAGGCTGCTCAAGATTTGGATATCACCAGTCTGGATTCCGAAGAATTTAGGATGACAATGTTTGAAGAGTATGCTAAATTAGCTCAGGGCACAGCAGGTATTGTCGATATTACTGACCTGAGAGCAAGTGTTGCTTCAGTATCACTAAATCGGAAATTAAGATTAATTACAGAGAACATGTTTGATAACTTGTTGCGTTCGATACCGTTTGCGACGGATCGTTATTTGATTTCTTTTGGCCGCCCCATGGGTGCTGAGGAGAAACTGTTTAGATACAAAGAGGATCACTATAGAACCATAACAATCATACCGTTAAAGGATTGATGCTATGTCAGCAGATAAGTTCATTGAAGAAAAGTATGGGCTGCGCGATAATCCGTTCCTGGATCAAATTGCCAAGGAAGCATGGCTGACGACGTGGGTCAACAGACAAGAGCAGCTTGCTAAATGGCAAAACGTAATTTCCAATCTCAAGAAGCCACGAAAGAACTACATTGTCCTTATAATCGGGGATTATGGAGAAGGCAAGACTCAATCCCTATTTAAAGTCGTGTCTGAAGCCAAACAAAATTTGGAAATCTATCCGACGTTCTTCACGTTCAAAGGAGAGCAAAAAGTTAAAGCTCCTGGGTTAGAATTCATGTTTAGAATCTTCAAGAGTATTGACTTCAAGAAGCTCGCGAAAGACCATGGTAAGGAACTGGAAGCGGCCATTGAAGCGATACCAGGCGACTTGGATGAGGTAAAAACTATTTTACGAAAGTGCTGTTTCGCTGAACCGGACCTTCAAAATAAAGCCCTTTATTTCTTAAAAGGAGAAATAAATCCCAACAAGACCGATCTTAAACAGATGGGAATTATTAGAAAAATAGATGATATTGACATTGCCAAGGAGTATCTGGCAGGGATATTGAAGGTACTAAAAGGATTGGGGTTCCAGACACTACTTCTAGCTGTTGACGAAGTTGAATATTTGTTCAGTCTTGTACCTAAACCCCAACAGGCCATCTATGTAGCTCTGCTAAGAGGCTTATATGATTTTCCGGTGGGAATGATGAAAGACACAGGAGAAATAGCAAGAGTTGCCATCTTTCTCGCTGTGTCCAGCGATGGTTACCGCGGATTAACCGAGATGGAAAAGTCAGAGCATGCTATCGGAGGCCCAACAAGACCATTGTTTGACCGGATAGATGTTCAAACAAATCTCGGAGTGCTGACTAAGGAAGACGCAAAAGAATTGATTACCAAGAGGCTTCATTACGACAGAGTTGCAGGGCGCTATACCCACCAACCATTGATACCGTTCGACCAGACTTTCATTGTTTTCATATGGGAGATAACCAAGGGAAACCCGAGAGATATAATTGATAAATGCAGTCACGTCTTAGATGCTGGGATAGAAATGGGCATTTCTCAACTTAACAGAAGCACGGCGGAGAAGCTATTGCGGGACAGAAGAGAACTCTGAAACTAAGGTCTCTTTGCGTCTGTGAGGAGGTCCTCCGTTTGTAAGACAATGGGGTCCTTTTAAGATTGCTTGGTTTCCTTGATAATTATAAAGGAGTTAGCGTCAATATTCGGGGACAGTTCCCGGACTGCAGTTTTGCGAGGAAACAACTAATACCGCTATTTAGATACAAACCTCAACCTGTTAATAAGGGACTGACGCTAGCAGAGTGACAAGGCAACAATCACTCATTTTGTTAAGTCGGCTTCCGCAAGAAGCTTGAAATGTCAGCTATGCTATTCTGGCATTGCACGATGTAGCAAATCTTGCCTTAGAGTAACAAAACCCGTGCCTGTTTTTAATATCCTTGAATAATTATTGTATAATACGATTTAAAGGTTAACTTCGCATTGTATAATAAAAAGAAACCGGGGTACACGTTTGACATATAGTAATTTAATAAGGCGGCAGCGGACATGAAAATTGAGACGGGAACATGGACGGTAAAAACAGGCCTGGCCCAGATGTTAAAAGGTGGGGTTATCATGGACGTAGTTACGCCTGAACATGCCAGGATAGCCGAAGAAGCCGGCGCCTGCGCCGTCATGGCCCTGGAACGGGTCCCGGCGGATATCCGGGCCGCCGGGGGCGTTGCAAGGATGGCGGACCCTTCCATAATAAAAGCGATAATGGAAACGGTATCCATTCCTGTTATGGCCAAGTGCCGCATAGGTCACTTCGTTGAAGCCCAGTTGCTGGAGTCGCTCGGAGTGGACTACATCGACGAGTCCGAGGTGTTGACCCCGGCGGATGAGTCCCACCATATCTGGAAACATGACTTTAAAGTTCCCTTTGTTTGCGGCTGCCGCGACCTCGGGGAAGCACTTCGCAGGATCGGTGAAGGGGCTGCCATGATCAGGACCAAGGGCGAAGCAGGCACCGGAAATATTGTCGAGGCTGTGCGCCACATGAGGGCCGTGATGGACGAGATCCGCAAAGTAGCCAACATGCCCGAAGAAGAACTAATGGCTGAAGCGAAAAAACTGGGCGCCGCACTGGAATTGCTGGTTGAAGTAAAAAAAGCAGGGAGACTGCCCGTGGTAAACTTCGCCGCCGGCGGCGTTGCCACGCCGGCCGATGCGGCCCTTATGATGCAGCTCGGGGCCGACGGTGTTTTCGTAGGTTCAGGCATATTTAAGTCCGAAAAACCTGCAGTGACGGCCAAGGCTATAGTCATGGCAACAACCCATTTCAGGGATGCAAAAATCATTGCGGAAGTATCCCGGGGCCTGGGAGCAGCTATGGCCGGCCTGGATATCAAGGCAATCCCCGAAGAAAAATTGCTTGCGACCAGAGGTTGGTAAAAAAACGCTTTTCCTATGAAAATCGGAGTACTGGCCCTGCAGGGGGCTTTTATCGAACACATATCGGTACTTCAAAGTTTAGGTGTCGAATCTGTTGAGGTGCGCCTGCCCGGGGAATTAAAAGACCTGGATGGACTCATAATTCCCGGGGGGGAAAGCACGACAATCACCAGGTTGGTGGACCTTTTTCAACTTCGTGAACCCCTTTTTACCCTGGCCAGCGACAGTTTTCCCATATTCGGCACCTGTGCGGGGATGATTGTCCTTGCCGGGGAGGCAGTCAACGGTTCCGTTAACTCGATGGGTGTTCTGGATATTAAGGTAAAGAGAAATGCCTTCGGGCGCCAGGTTGATAGTTTCCAGGTTGACCTTGAAGTCCCTGTACTTGGAAAGGAGCCTTTTCCGGCAGTGTTTATCCGCGCCCCGTATATAGAGAAGATGGGTCGTGATGTTCAGCTTCTTGCCCGATTAAAGGACGGTCCGGTAGTAGCAGCCAGGCAGGGTAAAATCCTTGTTACATCTTTCCACCCTGAACTTACCCGCGATAACAGGTTTCACCGCTACTTCCTGGATATTGTCAAAGGCAAGGGTTAAAAGTGACAATCCGTTCACTGCGACCTGCGGATTTGACCAGTGTATTGATCCATAAAAACCCGTTTTCCAATTATGTCAGGACCAAGGACTGTCTGGAATGGGATAGTAGTTCGGGTTACTTCCTGCTTCAATTAGTGCGCCAGTGGATATTCTTTAGAAAACAGAACTATTGCTGGGTATGGATTGAAAAAAATACCGTAGAAGGGATTATTTCTATCCGGCAGAGGAGGGGAAAATCAGCCTGGGAAGTAAACATGCTACTGCTTTCTCCCGATAATGAAAGGGCCGGGCTTTATCTTCTGGACAGCCTGGGTCTGGTATCTTCAAAGCTTAACATTCCCAGGCTTTTCCTCCGTTTGCCCCTGGACAGCCCCATAATGGAATTTGCCCGGAAAACGGGATTTCACCACTATGCCCAGGAGCGGTTATACGGGTATACCGGGACGAAAGCCGGAGGATGGCTGGCAGACTCTGCCGGGGGCCTGAATATCCAACGACAACATGCGAAAAGCGATTTCACTATGTTCCAGGTATATAGCAGGGCAATTCCCGCTTCGGTCCGGGAGATGGAAGGATTGACCCTCGACGAGTGGACGGCCAGCCGGGAACGGGTCCGGGGACAAAGAGTCCATTTATGTGAAAAAGAGGGAACAGTCGTGGCCTGGTTTTCCTGTGCGGCTACCTCGAAATACGCCTTGCTGGAAGAAGTCGATGCACTGCAAGACGAAAGGCATATCGAATGGATAGTGTCTTCCGGGTTCTCCTGTCTGCCCCGGCGGGAACGCACCTTTTTCCTTGTATTTAACTTCCAGGACAGATTATGCGCCTTTCTGGAAAACAACGGCTTTAATCCCCTGACCGAGTTCTCCGTGTTAGCGAGGGAACAGCGGGTCAGGGTTAAACAACCGAACATGGTCCCGGTCAGACTTTGAAAATGTGTAGAAATGGATTATGTTATTGAAGACCTTTAGCGACCTGGATGCTCTTCTCCTTGCTCTGCCATCCCACATCTATGAACCTTTACGGCAGCAGCCGGACCTCAATGATCTTATTGAGGTTGTCCTGGACCTGGGACGGCCGCCTGAAGCCCGTTTTCTTTCCAGGGAGTTGGTCCTGGATTCCAGGGAGGTAACAGAGGCTGATTTGGAACACGTAACCGGTCGCTTAAGCCCCTTTGGCGATGATAACCGGGCGGGAATCGAGCGCACACTTCACCGAATTTCCGCCATAAGAAACCGGAAAGGCCGCATTGTAGGCCTGACCTGCCGGGTTGGCAGGGCTGTTTTCGGCACGATCCAGATTATCAGGGACCTGATAGAATCCGGGCAGAGCGTTTTGCTTCTTGGCCGTCCGGGGGTTGGGAAAACCACCATGCTGCGGGAGGTGGCCCGTGTTTTGGCAGATGATTTAAAAAAGCGGGTGATAATCGTTGATACTTCCAACGAAATTGCGGGTGACGGAGATATTCCTCACCCCGCCATAGGGCATGCCCGGCGGATGCAGGTGGCAACACCTACTTTGCAGCACATGGTTATGATAGAGGCGGTGGAAAACCATATGCCCGAGGTTATTGTCATAGACGAGATCGGTACGGAACTGGAGGCTTCGGCCGCCAGGACTATTGCGGAACGGGGGGTGCAGCTTGTTGGAACAGCGCACGGAAATACCCTTGAGAACCTGATAATGAATCCAACCCTGAGTGACCTCTTAGGTGGAATACAGTCCGTTACCCTCGGAGATGAGGAAGCCCGGCGCCGGGGGACACAAAAGTCCATACTTGAACGCAAGGCGCCCCCAACCTTTGACATGGTGATTGAAATCCAGGATAGAAACCGCGTCGCAGTCCATCCTGATGTCGGCTTGACCGTAGATAACATGCTGCGTGGGCAGCAGATTCACACCGAAATTCGCTCACTGGACGAAAACGGCGAGGTGAAAAGGGAGACAACAGAACCATCCGAACCGGGAAAAACCAGGACATCCCCGGCAGGTTATACAGGTGAAATCCAGGGACAGATACCCCGGATATATCCCTTCGGCGTTAACCGCAACCGCCTCGAACTGGCTGCAAAAGAAATGAAAATTCCCATAATCATAGTCGATGCGCCCCAGGAGGCCAATGTCCTGGTGACCTCAAAGAATTACTTCAGGAGGAAACCCCAGAAGATAAGAGACGCCGAGGATTCCGGTGTTCCCATATTTGTCCTGCGGGGTAACACCGTAACTAACATGAACCAGTGTCTTAGCAGCATCACCGGCATTCCTTTGAACAAGAAAAAAGCTCCGTCCATGGTCGATGCCATATCGGAAGCGGAGGAGGCCATCAGGAAGGTGATAGAGAATGGAGAATCGGTGGAATTAAACCCCCAGAGCGCCTATATCCGGCGTCTCCAGCATATCCTTGCCGAGCGCAATTATCTTTCCTCCAGCAGTCACGGACAGGATCCCGGCAGGAGGGTTAAAATTTATAAGGGTTAGGCCCTGCGAAGGGAGAGGGGAGGAAGTAGCTGGCGGAAAGCGGGCGACTTGGGTGGCAACGATTAATTATTTTTACGGCTAAGACCAGCCATTATCAAAAATTATGGTTCCTTCTCAAACTGAGTGGGTAAGAAAAAATGAAGGTACATATATGAAGACATATACGATGAAGGGTTCACCTGATGCGTCTTCTTTTACCCATTCCGACGAAAGTCGGAATCCAGTAATAATTATGAATGATTATTCTGTGTGCATTATGGCTGGTAAACGCGATGGAACACTATATGTTGGTTCCACGGGGGACCTTGTTCAGAGGGTTTAGGCTCATAAGCATGATTTAGTTGAAGGATTCGCCAAAAAATACGGTGTACATCTGCTCGAATATTATGAGCCGGGCAGCGATTATGAAGGAACTCTTCAACGAGAGAAACAGATAAAGTAATGGAAAAGGCGGTGGAAAATAGAATTGATTGAAAGAGAAAATCCAGAATGGAGAGATTTGTACAAAGATATTTTATGGAATTCTGGATTCCGACTTTCGTCGGAGTGGAAACTTTTGTTTGATTGGACAGAGTAAGGATGAGTTTACCTACTTGAAATGAAAAAGAGCCAAAATATTGATGGCCGTGGAAAAACCTTGTTTTGGGCCGGCCGATACCCCCGGGTCAACTTGAAACACGGCAGCTGCCTGGTTAAGTTTCAGGGAGACAACGGCACAGGGTCCCTTTCTTCCCGTCAATCGGGCGGGACAGGTAAACATGAACCCCCGTTGTTTCCCCACCTCAAAAAAGGTTCTGTAAACTTGCGGTCGTTGAGTGGAGGTATTTTTTAGTGTAGAATAAGCTGAATTTAATAAACGAAACTAAAGGAAACCTAATGGACCAGGATGTACACCGCTGTAAAGGAATGAAGGACATGTTGCCTGACGACATGGCCTTGTTCCGTCATATCGAGCAAACTTTCAGAAACCTCTGCCAGAAATGGGGATACAGGGAGATCCGTACCCCAGTTGTGGAATACTTGCATCTATTCACGGCATCCGGGACTCTCACACCGTCCAAACTTGGGCAGACTTATTCCTTTCTTGACTGGGACGGCTGGAGCGGCGAAAGAGTTGTTCTCAGGCCGGATAGCACTATCCCCACCGCAAGGCTGTACGTGGATAATTTAGACGGCATGGGAAAAGCCAGGCTGTGCTATGTGCACAATGTTTTCACTTTCGAGCCCTCGGGGCTGGAAAACCGCGAAAAATGGCAGTGCGGGGCCGAATTCATCGGCGGCACGGGGCCGCTTGCCGACGCTGAAATCGTCCTCATGGCCGTGGATATATTAAAAACCCTGGGCATTAAGAACATTGAAATCCAGATTTCTCACGCCGGCCTTATAAAAACCCTCCTGGGGGAGATAGAAAAAGATCCGGCCAAACAGGCTGAGTTATTCGACAACATCCTCGACGGCAAACTGGAAGACCTGAAAATTGAAAAGGGTTCCGAACTCGACAGGGTCCTCAACCTGCTTTTAGGGTCTTCAGGGAAATCCGAGGGATTCCTGAAAAACCTTGAATCGATTACTTATCCGATACTACCGGCCATCGGCCCGGCAATGGAAAATTTTATACAAATTGCGGAACTGCTTTCCCCTGTTAAAGGTCATTTCCAGTTCAATTTAGCTTCCGGCCGGGGGTTCGAATATTACACTGGAATGATGCTGCAATTTAACAGCGGTGGTGTCAGGATTGGAGGAGGAGGAAGATATGACGACCTGTTTCCCCTTATCAACAGCCAGGTAGTGCCGGCTTGCGGTTTTGCGCTTTATCTGGACACATTAACAGGAATGGTAAAACCACCGTCTTCCAAGGGAGATTCGTCGCAGGCGATTGCGGTTTATCCCAGGGAACCCACCAGGGAACTTATTGGCGCGGGTTTTGAACTTTGCCGCCTGCTGCGGGACGAAGGTTTCACCGCCTATTTAGAACCAACCGAAGAAGAAGCTCAAAAAAGTCACCGCAGTATCTCTGTGCGGAGCAAAAATGGCACGATGGTGTTCTCCTTGAGAGAGAAAAGCGGGCGTCCCGAAAAGATATTTGTGACTACGGACAACCTTGTGGGAGAACTGGCTAAAGTTGTTTAAATTAGCCTTACCCAAAGGACGTTTACAGAGCAAGACTGCCGAACTACTGGACTCCGTTGGAATCGGGCTGGATAATTACACGGCCAAATCGAGAAATTACAAGCTTCAGGCCTCAAGTTTCCCGGAACTCTCTGCGAAGGTATTCCAGGAACGGGACGTATCCATCCAGGTGGCTATCGGCAATTACGACCTTGGTATTTGCGGTTACAACTGGGTGGAGGAATTAACCAGCAAGTACCCATCAAGCGCCGTTGTTATTGTCAGGGGATTAGGTTACGGCAGAGGGAAACTTTGCGTTGGGGCTTCTCCCGACCTGGGGATATTTAAACCGGAGGATGTCGCAAGTCTTAACAAAACCATAACTTTGGCCAGCGAGAATCCCAACCTGGCAGAGTCATATGCCGCCAGGTTGAGGTTGAAACGATTTCAAATTTTTCCCGTCTGGGGGGCGGCGGAGGTATACCCTTCCTTCGGCACAGACCTGGCGATATTCACCCTGGGTCCTGATAAAAAACTCGATACGGAATTAGTTCCCCTGGATTTTATCAGTTCGACGGAAGCTTTTCTTATCGCCAACAGGAACAGCTGGCAAGACATGGACCTCGGTCGGGTGCTGGACTTATTCTCCCGGGTCAAATTCGACGAACCGGAGAAGGTTTCGTATATTCCGGCAGCCAGCGAAGTGAAAAAGTTAAAAAATGAAAAGATAAAGATAAAAAACGGGCGATTAAGTCCCGATTTCCGGACTCTATCTCCTGATATTGTGCGCCTGGCCCTGCCAGACGGGCACCAGCAAAAACATACCATCACTTTACTTGACCGCTGCGGGATTCAGGTCGGCGGTTATAATGCCCCGGCGGGAAAATACCCTTTCGAGACCGGTATGGAACACCTGGTTGTTAAGGTTATCAGACCCCAGGACATGCCGGCCCAGGTAGCCTGCGGAAACTTCGACATTGCGGTAACGGGCAGGGACTGGCTGACTGACCATTTGAATGACTTCCCGACCAGCCCGGTCAAAGAAATTGCAGACCTGAAACACGGGCTGGTTAAGATAGTAGCGGTAGTATCCCGGGAAACGGGGATAAACGATATCGACGGATTGAGGGAAAGGTTTTCCGATAAACACAGTCCCCCGCTGCGGGTTGCTTCGGAATACGTTAACACAGCCGACAAATACTGCTGCTACAAACATTTCGGTCACTATAAGGTCATTCCCACCTGGGGGGCCAGCGAAGCTTTTCTGCCTGAGGATGCGGACCTTTTGATAGAAAACACGGAGACCGGGGAAACACTGGCAAGGCATAATTTAATTGTAATTGATACATTAATGGAATCAACAGCCTGTATAATAGGAAGCACCGAGGAATCCGGGCACCATGGAAAACGGAAAACAATATCCTCCCTGGTGGATAAGCTGCGGAAAGCGGCTTCGGAAGAATAGGTAACGGATTTGAATATTTACCAGGACAGCGTGGAGGTAAGAAACAGGCTTTTCACCAGGTCTTCATGGGAAGATGTCAAATTATCCCCCGCTTTACAAAAAGGCGTGGAAGACATATTCGGGAAATCCCTCACAGCGGCCGAAGTTGTTCAGCGTATCGTCAACGATGTCCGGAGCCGGGGCGACGATGCCGTCCGTGAATATTCAAAAAAAATAGACAAAGTCGAAGTAACCAACTTGAAGGTGGGGAGGAGAGAGATGTATACGGGTTTCCGCAACATTGGTAAAGATTTGAGGGAAGCCCTGGATTTTGCAGCCTGCCGCATTGCCCTGTTTCACAACTGGCAGATGGAACACGCTCAAAAGAGCTTTATGATCAAAGGACTGGGCCAAAAAGTTACCCCCATGGAAAGAGTCGGCATTTACGTTCCCGGGGGGACAGCGACCTACCCGTCGACGGTTTTGATGACGGCCATCCCGGCCAGGGTGGCCGGGGTAAAAGAAGTAATAGTCGCCACCCCGCCTGGGAGAGACGGGCAGGTATCTCCCGCGGTACTGGCAGCTGCCTATATATCGGGGGTTGACGTAATCTACAAAGCCGGCGGGGCCCAGGCTGTTGCCGCCATGGCCTTCGGCACCAGTTCCATCCCCGGGGTAGACAAGATTTGCGGTCCCGGTAATATTTTCGTCGTCCTGGCCAAGAAGATGGTGTACGGACATACAGCCATCGACGGCCTGGCCGGACCTACCGAGACCATAATCCTGGCCGACGATACGGCAAACCCGGCGGCATGCGCTGCCGATCTCCTGGCCCAGGCTGAACATGACGTGATGGCATCGGCGATTTTAATCACACCTTCTCCAGACCTGGCCCGGCGGGTAACCGGGGAGGTTGACAGGCAGGTGCGGCAACTGGGACGGGGAAAAATCGCTTCCGAGTCCCTCGACCTGAGGGGGGGTATCGTCGTGGTAAAAAGCATTAATGAAGGCATAGACATCATCAATTCCTACGCCCCCGAACACGTCTCCCTCATGGTAAAATCCCCGGGGCGATGGATGAATAAAATAGTCAACGCGGGCTGTATTTTTGTCGGGTCCGCCTCGGCGGAGGGGTTCGGAGATTACGCGGCCGGCCCCAGCCATGTCCTTCCCACGGGCGGCTCCGCCAGGTTTTCCTCCGCCCTGGGAGTAAGTGAATTCCTGAAAATCACCGGTATAGTAAAATTAGATAAGAAAACAGCCCGGGAGATAGCGCCGGCGTCAATAAAAATTGCAGATGCGGAAGGCCTTACCGCCCACGCATCAGCAGTCCGGCTCCGTCTTGAAGAAAAATTCTGAAGTTGCGCCCTGTGGCAGGCTGAAAATTATGAATGATATCGAAGCTATTATAAAACCGCACTTTAAAGATAGTGAAGAGTACGTTCCCATAGAACCGGTGGATGTGCTGGGTGAACTGGTAAAAAAACCTGCTGAAGACATAATAAAGCTGGACGGCAACGAGAACCCCTACGGCTGCTCGCCC
>JAUYHV010000247.1 GCA_030689845.1 Dehalococcoidia bacterium | reverse complement strand
CCGGTGTCACCGGGGAACGCCCTGACGAATAGGGCCAGAATTATGCGCCGTATCCCGTCCTGGTTTATCAGCCCCTTACTATCTACCAGCCGGGCCTGCTCCTCATTGGAAAGTTTACTCAAAAAGGACATAACGAATTGTTTGTTTTTACTGGTTTTCAGGGCATCCTCCAGGGATTCGCTTTCCCCGATTTCCAGGTTCTGAAGGCTATCGAGTGTTATTTTCGGGGCGTCGGTTCTGGCTTTTTCAATGGCCGATGATTCGATGGTCGTCGAGGCGTTGGACTCCTCGACAAAGATTTTCCGGTTTACATCCGCCTTGTGAGTTCTGACAAGTACCGGTATTTTCATGGTATCTACTATTCCGGGGTTAAGGCCGTATTCCGAGGCCACTTCCTTCAACGCCGCCCTATAAGAGCGATAAACAAGGGGAAAGTCTTTAGCGGCCTTAACAATAGCCATTATCCGGCCATTGCCGCTCTCGACGACGTTATCACCGCCGATTATCGGGGCTCCCCGGTCGAGGCTCTTGAAGTCGGTTAATAACGCAACAGGGTCCAGGTTCTTAGCGATATGGTCTACCTGGAGGCGGGTAGCCGCCCGTTCCCGTAAACGTGGCTGTAATTCTTGGGGGTAGTCCTTGTTTTTCTGGAAAGTAAACGGATCGTGGGATGCTATCAGGTTTATAGCGTCTACGATTTTATATTCCAGCTCGTATTTTCTAATGCCGCCCGGGGCCAGGGCAAATGTTTTAGAAGTTGGTTTATATTCCTTGCCAAATGATGCCCTGACAGCCTCGATAGCTTTTGATAGTTGCCCGATTGAAGTTACTGCCAATTCTTTTTTATCGGCGGCAGTAACCTTGAAGCTGCAGGTATTCGTTTTGCAGTTTCCCGCTATTTTAACCGGGATAGCTGCTGGCTGGTGGTGCTCGGCCATGTCATCTTCCTGAAATATTTTTGCTATTTCCGGCGGGACGGTCTCGTTATCTTCCTCTTCGTCAATCTCAGGACTATTCAGGGTCATGGTATCTTCATTGTCATAGTGCAAAA
>JAUYHV010000240.1 GCA_030689845.1 Dehalococcoidia bacterium | reverse complement strand
AACGGTGAAAAACAGGTTCACCGCGGGTAGTCCATTACCACCACCCTGTTCTGGTCGGTTAAATTGCTGCGGGTCACAGAAAGCCTGTTCACAGGGACCACGTCCTTTAAGGCCATGTGGGAAAGGAAACGGTCGAGGGGTTCGAGGTTCACGGCAGACTTTTCCGTCAGGTAATGCATGGGGATGATGATTTTCGGCTCGAGGGCTCTCAGGATTTCAACGGCGGTAACGGCATTGATGGTAGAGTTGCCCCCCACGGGCAGAAACAACACGTCGAGGCCGCTCAGGGAATCTACCAGCCCGGAAGACAGGGAATGCCCGATGTCCCCCAGGTGGCATAAGGTCATGCCATCAATCTCGATGGAATAGACGCAGTTTTTACCCCTCTGCCCGCCTTCCTCGCTGTCATGAAAGGCGGGGATACCGGTTATCAAGACGTTGGCAATTTCATATTCCCCCGGTCCGTGAATCAGCTTCGGCCTGGCGTAAATTATCGCGTCGGGGGCAATTCCCCGGAGGGGCGGAACCGGCACAGGTTCAATCGGCGCTATGTAGTTGTGCCCCCTGTGGTCATGGCTAACGGTAACGATGTCCGCCTGCGGGCTGTTTATATTATAGCCCGTTTCAGGGGAGCAGGGGTCCGTAATAAGCGTCGCTTCCTTCCCTTTAATGCGGAAGCATGAGTGTCCGAGCCAGGTAATTTCCAATGTGGACTCAGTATATCAGATAGCGAATACAGTTTCAATGCGGACTCTAACCGCCACCCTGAGCATTCCATGGATCAGGTGGTTTCTCACCAAGGTAGGGGCATCCTTCCCTGATGGGAAGGACCGTGCCCCTACGGCTTAGTTCCAGCCCCCTTCAGTGAATCAGTCATTTTCCCCCCTGTCACCCTGAGCCTGTCGAAGGGTCTGTTAGCAGTACGGGCAGGTTTGAAACCTGCCCCGACAAAGACAATGCATTATGACGTTTAAGGCGACGCCTACTGCCATCGAAGTAGATTCCGAGTCCCGATATATCGGGACTCTCCCGCCGGGCGGGATCCCGCAGAGCGGGGTCGGAACGGAGCCGGAATGACAGTTTAAAAAGGCTATTTTCATAACAATGACAGGAAAAGGAACGCCCCGCAAATCTGCTGATTTAACTTGACAAACACGTCTGAAAATGGTAAATTCTAATAGTATTAGCACTCAAAGGGTAAGAGTGCTA
>JAUYHV010000202.1 GCA_030689845.1 Dehalococcoidia bacterium | reverse complement strand
TCCTCCTTTACGAAAGGGAGAGGCTCTATTTCCTCCTTTACGAAAGGGAGAAGCTCTATTTCCCCCTTTATTAAAGGGGGACTAAGGGGGATTTTGTTGCGTTTTGCGGGAACTTCTTAAGTTGACATTGGACCCGGAGAGCTATAGAATTTTAGATACTAATGTTTCAAGGTCGAATTGCAAACCGTTTCGGAATGATGATAGTGACTTGGGGGAAAACTTTTATTTAATATCGTCAGGAGGAACGAATTGGTCAAGGCTATCGACTACTGGTGCAATTTATTTACCCCGGAAGCAATAAAAGTATCCGTTGATTCAGAAGACATAGGTCATCCAATCAAGTGGTGGCACATGGAGGACAGGTGGATAGGGATGGACCCGGAGGCATTTATCAGCATGATGGACGAGGCGGGGATGGACAAGGTTATAATACCAGCGGCACAGATGTATTCTTACCAGCTTCATAAGCCGGTGTGGGACTTCAAGATAAAAGACGTCTATGCCGTGACCGAGAAATACCCGGACAGGTTTGTCGGGCTTTATGGAATAAATCCCTTTATGAAGATGAACGGTGTCAGGGAGCTTGAACTTGCCGTAAAGGAATACGGCTTCAAAGGCGCCCTTTTACACACATACGGATATGACAAACCCCTCAATCACAGGGACTACTGGCCGTTTTTTGCCAAGTGTGTGGAACTCGATGTCGCAGTGGTGATGCAGGTGGGCCATTCGGCTGAATTTATGCCAAGCAGTCAGGGTCAGCCAATCCTGGTAGATGACATAGCTCTATATTTTCCCGAGTTGCGGATAGTGGCCGCCCATACAGGCTGGCCGTGGGTTGAGGAGCTTATCGCTATATCCTGGAAGCACAGTAACGTGTACATCGGTACCAGCGCCCACGCTCCGAAATACTGGGATAAAAAACTTGTGGACTATCTTAAGACCAGGGGTAAGGGTAAGGTCCTATTTGGAACGGACTGGCCCACAATTCTATATAAAGAAGCCCTGGACCAGGTTGAAGCCCTGGGGTTAAAAGAAGAGGTAAAAGCCCAGGTATTGAGGGAGACGGCTATAAAGGTTTTCAAATTGTGACAAATTTAGGCGGTCCCGCTTGATAAAAATTGGTGGCCGCAACGTCATAAGTAATTTTACCCGGATTCAGGACGACAGTTAAAAATGATTTTGTACCATTACACAATGGGCTCATCTTTCAGGGAGATTGAAAGAACAGGGGGATTGAAGTCCTCCAAACACTGGACCGCAATGGACGCAGGGTACGGGGAAGGGTGGTATTTTACCGACCTGAACCCGGTAATTTGCGACATGGCAATAGCCTTTTACTGCTGGAGAAGCACCGCTTATGACGTAATGAAGAGGATTGACTGTTATTTGAAGTTCGATGTCGATGAAAAAATCTTAAAGAAGACGCGGGACCATGTTTATATCGTTAAAGAATGGGATGATGAGTTAATAAAATACCTGGGGGGTAATAAGAAAGATAAATGTCCGTTGTTACCCTGCGAGGCGTGCGATAAAGCCAGGATGTATAGTATAGGCTCTAAGTATTAGGATATTTTCCCGTTTTAAAAAGGTAGAGAAGAATCCCGGCGATAGTTTTTCCGTCCTGAATCCGGCCTGAATCAATCAGGGAAACCGCTTCGGGTATGTCCGTTGGTAAGACTTCGATTTCATCCGTATCCTCGGCGATGAGGCGGCTCGGCGTGAGGTCCGAGGCAAGGAAAAGGTGCATAAACTCCGAGCAAAACCCGGGGGCAACCCACCAGTTGCATATTTTCTCCAGTTTTAATGGGTAAAACCCGGTTTCTTCCTGGAGTTCACGGCGAGCACAGTCTTCCGGCGTTTCTCCCGGTTCTATCATGCCTGCCGGTAATTCCAGCAGGAACTGCTTCACCGCATAGCGGTACTGCTTAACCAGCAATATCCGCTCCTGCTCATCGAGGGCAATAAGAACCACTGCCTGGGCCCGTTCAAGGACTTCCCGCGTGGTGGTGCGGCCGTCAGGCGTGATGACGGTATCCACGCGCAGGTCCATCCCCCTGCCCCTGAATATCTCCCTGGTGTCTACTTGTCGTTCTCCTGGCATAAAACCTTTATATGGCTCTTTTTCATTTCAAGTGGGTAAACTCATCCTTGCTCTGTCCAATATACATTATAAGACCTACCTGCCCAAGGGCGCATGGGGGTATACCCGGGTACTGGCATAGTTTCCATTCCGACGAAAGTCGGAATCCAGGATTCTATAAAATATCTTTGTACAAGTCTCTCCATTCTGGATTTTCTCTTTCAATCAATTCTATTTTCCACC
>JAUYHV010000201.1 GCA_030689845.1 Dehalococcoidia bacterium | reverse complement strand
GCTCGGTAGCCCTGAATCCATCAAAGTCACAATAGCGGCGGTATAGCACCCCTACCGAGTTTGAGTTACTGCCTGTGGTTAAATTTGCTTTCCAGCGCGTCGGACGACGAGCCTAATTCAGATTGCACATTTCTGGCTTTTGTTTTGTCTTCATTATGCAGCGGTGGGCGGTATTGTACGATAGACAGAATCGGGACATTTGAACTGGATTATTCTCGCCCCGGCTATTCCTATTCTACCGATATGATGTATTCGTAATGGGGTTGCTGCCCGTTAATAACTTCAACCACCATGTCCCTGTACCGGTCCCGTAAGTTTGCAGCCAGATCCTCCGATTCCTCAGGGGTAACATACGCACCGGAGTACAAAGTGATAACTTCAGCGCTTTCGGGTAAACTCACTCTCAGAGATTCCTCAACAACTTCACCGGGGCTCTCCCCAACGGCTGCCAAATCACCGTTGACCAGGGCAATATACTGCCCTTTCCTGATTTTAATTTTACCTTCCTTATTTGACCGGACGGCTTTTGTCACTTCAATGGATGTTACGGAATTCATCGCTTCAGTCATCCGGGAAACATTGGAGCCAAGAGATCCATCATTATTGAATGCCAGCAAGGCAGAGATTCCCTGCGGCATTGACGTCGTGGGTATTATTTCTACTGATTTTGTAGAAACCGAAACAGCCTGTCTGGCAGCCATGATAACGTTTTCATTATTAGGCAGGACAATTACTTTTTTCGAAGGTACGAATTCAATGGCCCTTAATATTTCCTGTGTGCTCGGGTTGGTGGTTTGCCCTCCAGGGACAATTGCAGTAATCCCCAGGCTGCGGAAAACCTCTTCCATTCCTTTGCCGGATACTACCGCTACCGTTGCAATATCCACCTCGGGTACCATCAACCGCCGCATCTGAACGAACTCATCATGCTGGTCGTCCATATTCTGAACCTTCAGGTCGTGCAAGGATCCCATACCTATTCCCACACGGAGAACTGAACCCGGGTCTGCCGTGTGGATATGAATCCTCAAAATATGTTCATCCCCAACAACTAACAGGGAATCCCCTTTACTTTCCAGCTTTTTCCGCAGCTTATCAGCCTTGAGATTCATTCCTTTAACAACGTATTCGGTACAATACCCGTACTGCTTTTCCCTGCTTTTTCCCTGCAAAACCGCAAGGGGGGGAGGCAAGGTTGCCGAAACAATCTCCGGCTCCATTAATAATATTTTATCGGATTCACCTTTCAGGTAATAATAGATGCCCGAGAGCATTACATATATCCCCTGGCCGCCCGCATCAACAACACCTGCTTCCTTTAAAACGGGTAACAAATCCGGGGTACGGTCAACTGAGTTCCTGGCTTCTTCAACGACTGCTTCCATCAGTTCAACAAGGCTTCCATTGTTTGAACTGATTCTCTTTGCCACTTTCGAAGCGTCCTTTATGACCGTAAGCATCGTTCCTTCAACGGGTTTACTAAAGCCCTCGTAAGCCATTGCCGTTGCTTCTTCCAACGCACGAGACATTTCTTCGGGGCCGAGGGATGATAATCCGTCAAAACCCCTGGCAAGACCTTTAAACATCTGGGAAAGTATTACCCCGCTGTTGCCCCTTGCCCCCATCAGCGCTCCGTCAGCCAACCCCTGTGCCAGTGTGGAAACACGGTTTTCATTTATTCGTTGCGCGGCATCCATGGCTGACTTCAGAGTCATAAGCATGTTGGTGCCCGTGTCGCCGTCCGGGACCGGAAAAACGTTCAACGCATCGATAGCTGAAGCATTTTTCTCAAGCCATTTAGCCGCCGTGGAAAACATCTCCCTCAGGTCAAACCCGGAATAGGTCACCCGGTTTCCCGGAGGAACTTGTTTGTTAATTACCATATGATTCCATTTCCGACGAAATTAATAAACACGTGAGCTTCCCGCAAATCCCCCTTTAATAAAGGGGGATTAAGGGGGATTTGTGGCGTTTCGCGAAAGGCTTTATTTTCATACATCGCTGGTGTCCCCGGCAAGAGACATGATAATTCCTTGCCAAAAGATACCCTACTGTGTTAATATTTGCTATCTTATCTTTAGCCCCGGCTGTTAAGGAGTAATGATCTTGTCCCGAAAATGTGATATTTGTGGAAAAAAACCATCGTACGGCAGTAATGTCAGCCACTCAAAACGCCATACAAATCGCCGTTGGCTGCCTAATATACATAAGAGTACAATAACCCTGGATGGTGTTGGGTACAGGGTCAAGATCTGCACCCGTTGTATGCGCACCGCCACAAAAGCAGTCCGTTAACCACTCTCTTTCAGCCTTTTTTTCGCTTTCTCCAAAGCTAAGCTCACCTGCTCTGGACCAGTCCCTCCTTCGATATTCCTGTTTACCAGCGACTGGTCCACAGTTATGTCGAATACATCTTCTCCGAATAAATTAGAGAATGTTTTATATTGTTCTATGGTCAACTGGTTCAGTTGCCGCGACTGCTCCAACGCATACCTGACCAGAGCGGCGACAGCGCTGTGGGCCTGGCGAAAAGGAAGCCCCTTTTTAACCAGGTAATCGGCCAGGTCCGTAGCTAACATGTAGTCCTCGGCAACAGCCGCGCGGGTTTTTTCACCGTTAATTTTAATTGTATTTATCATACCGGTAAATACCTTCAAGGTCATTTCCAGTGTATCGACGGTATCGAACAACCCTTCTTTATCCTCCTGCAAGTCACGGTTATAGGCCATCGGCAACCCCTTCATCACGGTAAGGATTCCCATCAGGTTCCCGTAAACCCTGCCGGTCTTTCCCCGGCCTAACTCGGCCATATCGGGATTCTTCTTCTGCGGCATTATGCTGGAACTCGTTGCATAGGCATCATCAATTTCAATAAAACTGAACTCAGCGGACGACCACAGGACTAATTCTTCAGCCAACCTGGATATGTGCATCATAATGATACTTGCGCAGGACTGAAACTCGATAATAAAATCCCTGTCGCCCACGGCATCCATGCTGTTTTCGCTTATCCGGCTGAACCCGAGTTCATCAGCTAAAAACTTCCGGTCGATCCTGTAGGATACCCCTGCCACTGCCCCACTTCCCAGGGGCATCACATCCGTACGCCTCATGCAGTCTCTGAACCTTCCTTTATCCCTTTGCAGCATCTCGAAATAAGCTAAAAGGTGGTGAGCCAGGAGCACAGGCTGAGCTCTTTGCAGGTGGGTGTACCCGGGAATTACAATATCTTTGTTTACAGTCGCCTGTTGAAGTAGAGCCTCCTGTAACCCGCTAATACCGGCTACCAGGTTATTTATAGCTTCCTTGAGGAAAAGACGCATATCCAGGGCTACCTGATCGTTTCGGGAACGGGCTGTATGCAATTTCCCCCCAACGCTTCCGATTTTCTCGGTTAACCGGGCTTCGATATTCATATGAATATCTTCCAGTTCATCTTTAAAAATGAATTCCCCTGCCTCGATTTCCTCGCGGATTGATACCAGTCCCATGATAATGAGTTCCGCATCTTTTTCTGAAATAATGCCCTGCTTCCCCAGCATCCTCGCGTGAGCTATGCTGCCCCTGATATCTTCCCTGTAAAGACGCCTGTCGAAGGGAATAGAAGCGCTATACACCCTGGCGGAATCCTCAGTACCCTTTGAAAACCTGTCCCTTAATGGTTCCATATTATTCCCCGAAAATGTAATTCAGCTATAAATATTCAAAAGCAATAATAACAATTCGCTGCATAAATTACGAACTTTATTACAAATTATGGCTCTTTTTCATTTCAAGCGGGTAAACTCATCCTTACCCTGTCCAATATACATTATAAGACCTACCCGCCCAAGGGCGCATGGGGGTATACCCGGGTACTGGCATAGTTTCCATTCCGACGAAAGTCGGAATCCAGGATTCTATAAAATATCTTTGTACAAGTCTCTCCATTCTGGATTTTCTCTTTCAATCAATTCTATTTTCCACC
>JAUYHV010000191.1 GCA_030689845.1 Dehalococcoidia bacterium | reverse complement strand
GATTTCCCCTGCTTTAGCCAGGCGTTTCGTAATTTCTATGTCGTCATCGGAGGGTTGAACGTCCCCGCTGGGATGATTGTGGACGAAGATTATCGCGGCGGCGCTGGCGGCTATAGCCTCTCTGAAGGCCTCTCTTGGATGAACGATGCTGGAATTGAGGCTGCCGATGGAGACTTTGGCCATCCCAATTACCCGGTTTCTAATATCCAGGTGGAGAGCGAGGAAATGCTCCTTTTTCTTGCCTGCCAGGTCCCCCCGAACCAGGTTTACAGCATCCTCTGCGCTTTTCACGGGGCCTTTCTTTTCCTGCGCGGGATGGTTGTGCAGCCTTTTCCCCATCTCCAGCGCCGCTTTTATCTGGGCAGCCTTGGCCGTACCGATGCCGTTGATTTCACACAGTTCCTCCATGGAAGCATCCGACAGCCCCTGGATGTTTTTAAATCTGGACAGCAGCCGGTGAGCCGTAACTATCACCGATTCACCCCTTATACCGCGGCCGAGGAGCACTTCCAGCAACTCCTGCGTCGAAAGAGCCTCCACCCCCAGCTTTAACAGCCGTTCCCTCGGTCTCTCCGAAGGGGGCAGGTCCCGAACGGTCAAAGTTTCCGGCACCCGGTTACCAGGCCTTTCCCATGTTTAATCTTACTGGCAGGAAAATTCCTGATAATACCGGTAAAAAGTAATGGTTATTCACCTGGAAGCCGGTTTTCAGGTTGCTCTGCCATACGGTGTTAAGGCTGTCATAATTGTATCCGTATACTTTCATCAAGCCCTCTTCAGCCTCGACCCCGTCCTTAAACAGACCCAGGTACTGCTGCATTTTGTCCCTGCCGAATTTTTCTATGAGGTACCGCACCAGGCTTTCTGATTCGGCATAAGACAGCAGGGCTTCATCGGAGTTGGCAGAGAAGGAACCGCTGAGGCTCCTAACGGAAAACAGCTTCCCGTCGCGGGATGCCTTTTTAAGGCGGTCAATGGTGGATTGTTCTATGTCTCCTTCGGCATACTGAGAGAGGCCCTCATTGAGCCATGTCGGCAGTTGAACTCCGTATGGATTAAAAGTAACCTGGTGGGTAACCAGGTGGGCCAGTTCGTGGGCCACGGTCCTTTTTCCCCATGCCAAAGACTGGTTATCCGGGGAGATGCCGATAACCACTATGCTGTAATCGGTGAAAGCGACTCCTCCGGTCCACTCCTGGGGAAAAACCAGGGATGATTGCAGGTCTTGCGTACCCGAATAAATGTATATATTTGCAGGGCGTTCCAGGGTCGCTCCCGTATTTTGTGTAAGCTTTTCCAGGGCGCCCTGGGCCGCGTCCATCAGGGTCTGGCCGAAACGCAAACTGCCGTCATACCAGTAAATATTTACGTCACCCCAGCTCAGGCTGCTTTTTCCGGTAAACCGCGGGTCGATGTAGGTGAGTTCGTTCATTTCCGTTGTCAGCCTGCCGCCCTTATCGTCTGTCAGCACCCACTGGTATTTTATTTTTGCTCCTACAGGTATCCCGCCTTTCCGCATATCCCACACCCACCGGACATCTGCCGTTCCGGCGGGCTGGAAATTGACGACGGCTTCGCTGATTACCGGGGCCACGGTGATGCGGCCGGTGCTGTACCTGATGGCAATCCTGGTTATATTAACCGGACTCCGGGCTTTTAAACTGAAGGTAATAGTCTGAGGGAAGTCCGTCTCCGTATCCATGTTCTGCACCTGGATATCGGCTTTCCCGGGGGTGGGCCTGGGGGTACGCGTCGCTGCCGGAGTCCGGGGTGATGGTCCCGCTGTAGTGGTAGGAGCCGGTTGCGCCGGAGTTGCCGGGGGTTTGGTTTCCACCGTTGGCCCGGGAGAAACGGGAGACGGAGTCCCGGTAACGTTAACCGGGGGAACAGAAGTGGCGGCCGGTGTCGCGGCCCGGTCGAGACATCCTGAAGCTGCGAGTACCAGTAAAATAAGGCTTAAAAAGATTATTTTTTTCATACTTCCTGTCCTATCAGGGAATGTAAATAAGCATCGAGAAAACCGTCAATCTCGCCGTCCAGTACCGCTACGGGGTTTCCCGACTCGTACCCCGTGCGGTGGTCTTTGACGAGTTTATAGGGTTGTAAAACGTAGCTGCGTATCTGGCTGCCCCATCCGGCCTCGATGCGTTCTCCCTTTAACCGCGCCATTTCCTCCGCTTTCCTGGTCACCTCCAGTTGAAGCAGGCGGGACTGTAATATCCGCAGGGCGATGTCCTTGTTCTGGAACTGGGAACGTTCACTCTGGTAGCTAACCACGATGCCGGTAGGCAAGTGGGTCACCCGCACGGCGGTGCTGGTTTTTTGCATGTGCTGTCCCCCGGGGCCGGAAGCGCGGAAGGTATCGATTTTAATTTCGTCAGGGCTTACCTTTATATCCACGTCTTTTTCGGCTTCAGGCAAAACTTCTATCAGCACGAATGAAGTATGCCGTGCGTGGTCAGCGTCAAAGGGGGACAGGCGCACCAGGCGGTGGACGCCGTGTTCAGACCGTAAAAGGCCGTAGGCATTCTTTCCTTTAATCTCAATAGTAGCACTTTTGATGCCGGCTGCTTCTCCCTGTGATATCTCCAGGACATCGGCCCTGTAGTTGTTTTTTTCCGCCCATCTCATGTACATTCTCTGGAGGATTTGCGCCCAGTCCTGGGATTCGGTGCCACCGGCTCCGGCGTGGAGGCTGAGAATGGCATTCCTGCTGTCGTACTCACCGCAAAACATCAGGTCCCGTTCCAGGTCTTTAAGAATGGAAAGCAGTCTGTCGGCTTCATCCTGAATTTCATTTTCCATGAAATTATCTCCAGCACGCTGGCATTCCTCCGCCAGGTCCAGCAGTGAATTTGTCTTATGCTCCAGATCCTTCCATGTTTCGATTGTTTCTTTAAGGACTGAAAGCTTTCTTAAGAGTCCCTGTGCCCGGGCGGGATCGTCCCATAAATCCTGTTGAGCCACTTGCTCTTCCAGGCGGGCTGCCTGTTTTTCTTTTCCCGGCAGGTCAAAGACGCTCCAGTGTTTGAAGGATTCTCCCTTTAAGCCCGTTCAATTCCACTAAAATGTCCTGCATTTTCGTATCTCCTGAAATTAGTTATTCAACTGTCGAAATCTATTGTCCAACGCCGCCGCGAGTTGTCCCCGGTGGAAGCACAGTATTTATTTATGTACCAGCATAATATGATACCACGAACGTTTCGCCGCCATTTCTCAACGGAATTCCGATGATGTCCATATTTTCTAATATCGCTGTGAATATTGCAACAGTCCCATCGACTAATCGTTTTGCTGCCGTGTGGGTTCAAAGTCCTTTATCAGTCCTGAGGCAGCCTTGTGGGCCAACCGGGTAGGCTCGGGAAGGCGGTAACCGCGGCAGCATTGTAATACCCAGCGGATTGACGATTTCAGGTCAATCTTATACCCGATGGATATAAACAGGGGACTGCCGCCGTCCCTGGTCCTCAAAGCTGCTCCTACTATTTCATCGTTATCCGTAAGAAAGGTGAAACTACCGGCACTCTTCTCAGGCGGGGAGAATTTTCCTGTCAGGCGTGATTTGGCGCACCCTATAGTTGGAATGTCCAGAAGTAAACCAAGGTGGCTGGCCAGCCCGAAGCGCCTGGGGTGGGCCAGTCCCTGTCCGTCTACCAGGACCAGGTCCGGTTCCAGAACCACCTTTTCCCATGCGGAGGTGATAACGGGTATCTCACGGAAAGAAAGAAACCCGGGTTTATATTTGAAGGTTGTCTTTCTTTCTGCCGTTTTCACCTCCAAAAGTTCCATTTGAGGATAGGAGAAAATGACCACAGCCCCCCTCGATTTGCCGTCACCGAGTTCCCCTGAAATGTCCACTCCGGCAACCAGGCGGACAGGGCCGAGTTCATTCCTGGTTATAATCCGGCATGAGAGGTCCTTTTGAATTTCTTGAGCCCGGGGAACCGTTACCCGCCATCCGTGGATTTTTTTTAGCTTCATCGGACTCATTATAGGCAGTCCCGGGTATGATGGCAACAGACCTGCAGGAGATATCGATGTTATTTTATTTTGCTTTCCCCGCCCTTTTCCCTGAAGTACAGGTGCAGCATATGACCCGTACAGAATTAGTGTAGTGTCTCATAAATGGCCTTACAATCTTTGTCATTCCGGGTCAAGCCCGGAATCCAGTCTGTTGCTCTGGATTCCCGCTTTCGCGGGAATGACACCAATGGCGCCGCAAATTGTAAAGAGATATTAGAGACACTACATTAGCATACTGACCCGGAAGGACGCACCCGTTGAAACTCCCGCCATAAAGGTACTTTGCGAGGAAAAACTGGAGGAATGTTTACAGGTCGATTCGGGCCAGGACGCTGTATTCAGGTCCCTGGGGTTTAAGGATGCTTCTCATCAGGTTGAAATGGTCGATGGGGAATACATGGCCCGGCTTATAATCCAGTCCTGCCACCGATTCCCCCAGACGGCGCAAATGGCCGGGCAAG
>JAUYHV010000190.1 GCA_030689845.1 Dehalococcoidia bacterium | reverse complement strand
CATTTCCCGGTACCGCTTCAACGGAAGGATAGACCGGCAGCCCCATGATTTCTTTCTCCCGGGGATTTATGGGATATACCTTGCCGGGGTACCTGTTCCAGGTTATGCTCTGCATGATAAGCCCGCCGCCGCCCCAGTCCTGGCGGGATGCCCCGATAACGGCTACGCTTTCCGGGTTAAAAAGGATATCAAGGTCCATGCTGAAAGGTGAAACTCTTTCTACTGGTAATCTACAGGGAAGGGACACTTCCCGCCTGAGGGGTAAACCACGCTCCGCATCAGTGGATACTTCGGGAGCAAAGGAACCCGGCTGGCACGTTTCGAACCGGGCTATTATAGCAAAATTTACATGGCTGTTTTCAGTGGCCGGACCGGCCCATAGGCCGCGACCGGGTGAACGATTAAGGGCAAAGCAACATTGACCAACAAGGTATTTTCAGATTTGAGAGGACGAAGGTTCAACGCAAACTGTCACGCTGTCTCCCAAAATGTCACTCTGAGCCTGTCTAAGGGTCTGGACACAATTATGAAGACAAAACACCATTTTGTACAAACAAACACCAATTGTCCTCGAAGCAGATTCTTCGACTCCGCTCAGAATGACGGCAACTGAGTGTGCTGGAGTCTATATCGACGTTATGAGTTGTAGGCGTGGTAGGGGCAACCCCCTGCCGAAGGCTCTCGGAACGGAGTGATTGCCCGATGGCAGGGTTGGGTTGGTGGACAACCCGACATCCCACGAGGGAGTTTACTCACCTGACTGCGACGTCAAGCTCAACAGTGTCTTTCCCGACCTCGGTTGGGACAGTAAGCCCGTCGTCAAGGAGGGCTTCAACATAGGCTTCCATAGCCTCCTTGATATTCCTTACTATTCTGTTTTAGTTGCAAAATAAATGAATAATTATATAAAGAACATTTCCACTATAGGTAGTGATATCAAATATATACTTGTAAAAGGTATTAATACAAGTGGTAAAATAGAGAGATGCGGAAAAATATACTATTCATTGCTCTTATATGGATTATTTTTACGGTCGCAGTGCTTATTCTTTACC
>JAUYHV010000177.1 GCA_030689845.1 Dehalococcoidia bacterium | reverse complement strand
GAGGACTTTGGCCAATATCCTGCCAAAGTAAAAAAAAGAGGGCATCGATTTTTTACCGCGAGGCCGCATTTTTGCTACAATCCGTGAAAATACCTGCCGCTGCCACGGGCATCCGGCTTTTTTTAATTTCAAACAGGGTTTATTTGATTTGTTGATTATATCTTACGATATAGGCGGATACAAATAAACGATTTAGTATTAAAAAGGGGTAAAGAAATGCAGGAATTCGTTCAGATAATGGTATCCGGACCGGGAGAAGACCTGGGAAAAATCGCAAAAAACCTGGTAGAGTCCAGGCTGGCGGCCTGTGTCCAAATCTCAGGACCGGTTTACAGCACTTTCAGGTGGAAAGACAAGATCGAGGAAGAGGAAGAAATGTCATGTTTGATAAAGACAACCATGCTTCTTTATCCCCTTGTCGAGGAGGAGATACGCCGGTCCCATTCTTATGAGGTCCCGGAAATACTGGTTTTTCCGGTCCTGGCGGGTAATCCTGATTACCTCGAATGGATTCAGAGTGAAGTAAAGCAACCTTGAGTGGATATTGACAGTCAAAGACACCGCGGCCCCGCCTTCTAAGAAAGCAAGACAGCGAACACACCGGCAATGACTAAAACGGTGCCCCCCAGGACCTTGGTAGAAAAAGTTTCCATTTTCCGGTTGATAAAATATGACAGGAAGGGAACGAAAACGTTGTTGGTGGAAGTTAACGGAGTGACGACGTTTATGGGGGAAAATGCCAGGGCCACGTAACGGAAAATCTGGGCCGCCGTGACCGCAACTCCACCTATAAACATGGGCATGAATGCCGGCCGGGTGAGCTTCTTCAGGTCATCGACCCGCTTCCGGTTAAGTAATATCAGGACAATAATTCCTGCCGCCAGGTAGGAAACGAATCCTCCCGCGTAAGGAGAGCCTATCTCCCGAAGGCCTATTTTCACAAGCAAAGGCGAGATGCCGTAACATATTCCCGACCCCATCCCAAAAGCCGTTCCCTTGAGGAAGACGCTCCTTGATAACTTCTCCCCTGTAGCGGTGCGTTCCGCTGAAGTTCCTATAAAGAGGAGTCCTATAAATACGGTTAATATCCCGAGGCCGCGAATTAAAGCAAGCTCCTCGCTCAGGAAAATAATTCCAAAAAAGGTGGCGAAAAGGACGTTGGTGGCCATTAAAGGGGCGGTCCTGTTAGCGCCTATCCGCCGCAGGCCGTTGTAATTGCAGCTCCTGCCGATGACGAAGTGGACGATTCCCGCTGCCGAAAGAAAAAAAATGCCCTTCCACGAAAGGAGACCCAGTGTATTCATGTCGCCGCTTATCAGCACCGCTGCGAGGAAAATTATTACGCCCAGGCTCATGGAGATAGGCAGGGGGCTGAAGGATTCCCTGGCAAAAAAAACGCCTCTCCTGGTATAGACATTACTGGCGGCGAAACTGAAACCGGAGATTAAGGCAAAAAACTCACCCATTTATGGCAGGTCTCCTTCTCATAAAAATGTGCCATCAACCACTGGTTTCGACATTGAACGCGATGTTCAGCCCGTTTTTCACGCCGGCCGCCCGGCGTCTTCAGCCAATTTACCAAGGTCGAGATAGCTTTTCCCGGGGTTGCTCTGATTGAATATTGCGCTGCCTACACAAACATTGTCCACACCGGTTTCAACAATTTGCTTCAGGTTTCCGGCTTTGATGCCGCCGTCGATGCCCAGTTCGAGGGATATTTTCATAGCTTTAAATTCCCTGATTTTGTCCAAAACCTCCGGGATAAAGGGGCTGCCGTAAAACCCGGGGTTCACGGAGAGATACAGGGCAAAGTCGAGTAACGGCGCCAGCTTTTTCAATGGCTGGTTGGATGTCTCGGGGTTAAGGGCAAGTCCCGCTTTCTTTCCCAGCCTTTTTATCTGCCTTATTATCTTCTCAGGGTCGGGTGCGGCTTCGTAATGGAACACGATGCGGGAAGCCCCCGCTCGAACGAACGGTTCGATGTAATCCTCAGGTGACTTGACCATAAGGTGCACTTCCAAATTCAGCGTAGTCTTGATGGAAGCCAGGTCCTCCCAGGAGGTGCTCCTGGAAGGGACAAACAAACCGTCCATCACATCTATTTGTACCGTATCGGCAAAAACCTCGGCGGTCCTGATCTTGTGTTCTAAATCTTCCCGGCTGTCGGTGAGGACCGCGGGTAATATCTTCATGGCATGTCCCTGCGCGAATACCAGCTTTTCAGCTAAAATTTTTATCGGGTGTTAGTATAGCACATGAGCAGCACCTCTGAATTGTCCCGCCGGTAAAGTGTTTCATAAGAATCCCCCATGCCCGCTTTACAGCGGTCACCATGAAGTATGAAAAGGAACTCACATCTGCCATTCCGGGCTTGACCCGGAATCCAGGAACCCCCGTATTAACAGGATCTTTTCTGGATTCCGGCTCGGAGGCCGGAATGGCGGTAATTATTCATGGTCTTTCCGTGGTATTCAGCGGGGGGGCGCGGCATGCCGAGCCCCTGCTTTAGGCCTCGTGCCTGCCCTGAAGGCGGGCAACCTGGCCTGAGTATGGCAGGCCTCCGTGCCTGTCCGGCAAGAAATAAATTTCATGCAGGCTGGATGAAGCGAAGCGAAATGCACCATTAATGGGTTAAAAGTGGTGGGTTTCGTCCCACCTGCACTGGACTCTACTAAGGAAAGATCGAAGAGGTAATGCGAATTGTAAAGAGATATTAGGGCCAAGTCCTTGAATCCATATCGCTTTTAATCTCATCCAGTCTTGCTTCAATGTTATATAGATCGCTTCTAATCTCATTTAGCAGTAGTAGGTCACTTTTAATCTCACCCAGTTTGTCTTCAATATTATCCAGCGCAACCAGTAGGTCGCTTCGAATCCTTGCCATTTCATCCATCTGGCTTTTAATCTCATCCAGTTTGGATTTAATGTTATCCGTCTCATTCAGGTCGCTTCTAATCTGTCCCAGTTCATCCAGAATCATCGACATCTTCGACTCGTTTTCATATGACTGAGAATTGTCAGTGCAGTTGACAGCTACAGCGATGCCTGCAATCACCGCTACCAGAATTAAGGCAAAAAGCGGTATGTCGAGAAACCCTTTCTTGAAAAATCTTTCCACACTTTTACTCCTTCGTTTTTAATGCCTACCGCTCCCAAAGGGTAATATCCGGCAGCAGGTAACAACCGGCCGTTTAATTCGGGATGATATATTTGACGCAGGGCTGAGTTAGAATGGCGATTTAATAACCATGATAACCCGTTTCTGTTTAGGGATACGTTTTTGAAGCTCATTCAGTCTGAGAACCTTCCTTATCAAGAGTTGACGAGTTAGTCAGCCTTCTGTGTATATCTAACAGTTGATTAACTCCTGCCTCACAAGCGTTTACAATTTTTTCTAATGTTGCGCCTGGTTGCGTATATGCTACACTAAACCAAGGGAAATACTCGGAATATTGGTCTTTCTGCAAGAACTCTCCAACAAGGCTATACCACAAGTGGTATTCTTTCACAAGATATTCGTCAAGTCCTTTTGAGTGCCTTAGTTTTTCCATGAGTATTTTGCCAGTGCAAATATCATGCTCAATGCCCCCAATTATCATATGAACGGCTTTACGTTTTTCTTTTTCGACTTCCAGTTCCGCTATGCGTTTTCGGGCTTCATTGCGTTGCTTGATAGGTGCAGAACCTGTTGCTCCTAACCAAACGCAAAACATGCTAAAAAGAATAAGTGATAGCCCCCAATACCACTGGAATACTCCGCCAATCACGACAGCCACCACCGCATCCAAAACAAAGAATTGCCAACTTGTCCATACGGACTTGGTATCGTTCCACCCACGCCTCCAAATAGCATCGTCAAATGGATGTTTCCCCATATTCCTATTCTACCACTTGCCCTTATGTTTGCGTTAAATATACAATTACGGAATGTTTAATCTTATTCTTTGTGGGTTGTACTTTTTCCATCATCAAATATTCACGGATATAAGATTCAATATTTTTCTTCAATCCCGGCATGATCTTCGCTTTTTCTATAAACTTCTCGGCGGCAGTAATGACTGTGGTCGCTGTATACCCAAACGGATACGTTCACTACTTGAATTCAGGGCTGGAAATATAAGTGCGTTACTTGCTGAATCAGGCCAGCCTTTGCAGGTAATTTTGGGCCGCCAGGGCTGCTTTGCAGCCTTCGCCGGCGGCAACTACGATCTGTTTCTCCGGGGTATTGGTCACGTCACCCGCTGCGAAAAGCCCCGGGATACTGGTGTGGCAGGAGCAGTCAATTTCGATTTCTCCGGTTTTATTCAGCCTGGCCAGGCCCTTTACGCAATCCGAGTTGGGATTAAGGCCGATTTCCACAAAAACGCCTCCCACCTCGAGCTTCAATTTTTCAGTTGACTTTGAATTTTTGATATTTACCGCTTTTACGAAGACGTCGCCTTCGATGTCCTCGACCTGGTGGTCGGTATAAACCGTAAAGTTTTTTGCTTTTTTGGCGCGTTCAACCAAAACCGGGTCGGCGGAAAGGGATGTCCTGGAAACCAGGTACACGTGCTCGGCGATTTTTATCATGTCGTTGGCGGCTTCCAGGGCCGAATTACCGCCCCCGATAACCGCGACTTTTTGTCCCTCGAAAACGGGGCCGTCACATATGGCGCAGTAAGTAACTCCTTTACCGGTGTATTTATCCTCTCCGGGAACATTTAAGGTCCGCGGCCTTTTACCCGTGGCTACGATGACCGATTTTCCCAGGTAGTCCCCGCCCTGGTCGGTGGCAACCTCGAACTTCCCTTTTTTGTTTAAGGAAACCCTGGTTGCCGCTTCGCCGATTTTCTGCTGAAGGGGGAACTGTTTTATCTGGGCGGCGAATTTGTCCATCAACTCGGGGCCTTCTATATACTGGAAACCCATATAATTTTCCACACCGGTAGTCCGGTTGGGCTGGCCTCCGAGTTCGGGGGTAATAAGAAGAATATCCAGCTTTTTTCGGGCTGCGTAAACTGCTGCCGTGAGGGCAGCAGGGCCTCCGCCGAGAATAATTAAATCAAACATAGCTCCCTCCAACGATTGATATTGCCTATGCCTGTAACGAAGGCAAACAGTGGAAAATCTGTTTTAACCTGAAACAAGCCAGACGGCTAATCAATAATAACGGATAAAAATGTTTTGGCTCTTTTTCATTTCAAGTGGGTAAACTCATCCTTACTCTGTCCAATATACATTATAAGACCTACCCGCCCAAGGCCGCATGGGGGTATACCCGGGTACTCGCATAGTTTCCATTCCGACGAAAGTCGGAATCCAGAATTCTATAAAATATCTTTATACAAGTCTCTCCATTCTGGATTTTCTCTTTCAATCAATTCTATTTTCCACTGCCTTTTCCATTCCTTTATCTGTTTCTCTCGTTGAAGAGTTCCTTCATATGGGAGTGCCATCGGTGTCATTCCCGCGAAAGCGGGAATCCAGGAACCCCGGTATTATAGTGGGAAATCCCCCTTAATCCCCCTTTTTCAAAGGGGGAGAAGAGCCTCTCCCTTTCGTAAAGGGAGAGTGAGAGGGATGTTATATTGTAAGGCCATTTATGAGACACTACACTATCCATAATGTACACGGAATAATCTTTCATAATTATTACTGGATTCCGACTTTCGTCGGAATGGGTAAAAGAAGACGCATCAGGTGAACCCTTCATCGTATTCGTCGGAATGGGTAAAAGCAGACGCATTAGGTTAACCCTTCATCGTATATGTCTTCATCTATGTACCTTTATTTTTTCTTACCCACTCAGTTTGAGAAGGAACCAATATTTACCGATCTGAATCAGGAAAAAATAATCGGTATAAAAAAAGAAAGTGTTAGGTTTTTTATTTTATACCCTACGGATAACTAATTAAACAGTTCTTAAACCGCCTATTTTATTCCCAGCTTCTCTTTTATTTTCGCCTCATTAAAGCCCACAATAATTTCTCCGTCAATGTCGATCACAGGGACCCCCATCTGCCCCGACTTTTCCACCATTACCTTGAGGGCTTCTTTGTCTTTGCCCACATCCAGGTCTTGAAATTGAAACTCTTTTTGTTCCAAGAAACTCTTGGCTCTATGGCACCAGGGTCAGGTGGCTGTGCTGTATATTTTTATTTCAGGCATTTTCCATTTCCTTTTTGTTGAACCTTACCTGAGGTTAGTATATCAAGGCGATTTCATGGAATCAAGGAAAAAAGATACTCCAGTACCGGACCTTTTCCAAAGCCTGCAAGATGGACACTTTGGGACTGATGAACAAAAAACAGAGGAATATGTAGAAAATCTTAACTATCTAACGAAATGGTGGTTAATAAATGCGATTAAACGGCTGTAACAGACCTTTACTGGTTCCCAAAG
>JAUYHV010000166.1 GCA_030689845.1 Dehalococcoidia bacterium | reverse complement strand
TACGTGTCCCGCCCCTACCTGGTGGGCCGTGCCAATGGAGTTTTTTAGACGCATGGTGTACTGCATGTAACCCCTGCTTGTCCCCTGCCCCAGGCACACGGAGTTTGCGCCAAATTTAGTCCTGTATTCTTTTATCTTACCGGCTACCGTGTCCAGGGCTTCATCCCAGCTTATGCGCTGCCATTTACCCCCACCCCTTTTTCCCACCCGTTTCAAGGGGTACAAAATGCGGTTCGGATTATTTATGTGCTGGATGCTCGCCAGCCCTTTGGCGCACATCGTTCCCCTTGTAGGCCACCGGGGATTGCCCTCTATACGGGTAATGACACCATCGGAGACCGTTACGATAACCCCACACCCTCCATGACAAGACTTACAGCTTGTCTCCACCGTTCTTACATTTCCAGCCACTGGTTTCTCCTTATAATCCCGTTAAACCTTGCTCAATAAAATTACGGGGGCGCGGTTTTATTAAAACACTGCGGCCCTTTCATGTCAATTACAGGGGAATATTGTGCTACGGACAACAAATTGTCTCCAGACCCTTCCGCAGAGCGGAAGGGTCTGGAGACAATTATGAAGACGATGCATGGTTGTGTTTAAATAAGCGTATTACCCGGGTAGCCACTCCGCCTTGCGGAGTGCCACCATATTCAAGAGATATGTAAGGCAGACTTCGCTTCATTTGCCGCATCCTCATTGCCCCGAGCAGCGGTTGTCACCCCGAGCCTGTCGAGGGGTCTGCATACCCTTAGAAAGACGCTGCATTATTATGTTAATATTTACCCCAACTACCCTGGAAGCAGATGCTTCGACTCCCCTCAGCATGACAGGAGGTGCTTGGCTCCGCTACCCTGGGGTAGCACAGGCGTCCCTGCCTGTGCCGCCACCTGCCGGCCTCCAGGGCTTGTTGGCAGGCAATAAAAACATTGTATAATGTCAGGCAAAAAGGATGGATTTACCCTGCAGTAAAGGAGGATAATTATGCAAAAGGTAGTTATTGTTACAGGAGCCGCCGGCGTTCTCGGGGGAGCGATTGCCTCAGCCTTCGGAAATGCGGGAGACAAGGTTGTAATCAGTGATATCAATATTACTCCAAAAGCGGAGGAATTAGCCTCGGCTATAAACAGGGGTAAAGGGGAGGCATTCGTCCGGAAGACCGATATAAGGGACTGGGAAGAAGTGGACGGGATGGTCAAAGAAACGGTTAAAAAGTGGGGCAGGCTGGATGTTATCGCCAGCGTGGGCGGCCAGAGCCTTGGCAGGCTGAGCAAGGAAGGCAAAGACAAACTTTTGCTGGAACACACCGTTGAAGACTGGGACCTGGTCATGGAAACCAACCTCAGAGGCAATTTCAACTGCATCAAGGCGGCCGCAGGGCAGATGATACAGCAAAAAGACGGTCAAATTATTATTATGGGTTCCGGTACCGCGAACAAGGGTAGGGTCGGGGCTTCCAGTTATGCCGCGGCGAAATCCGGCCTCTACGGGTTAATGCGGTCGGCAGACCTGGAACTTGGCGGTT
>JAUYHV010000165.1 GCA_030689845.1 Dehalococcoidia bacterium | reverse complement strand
GAGAGACTTGTACAAAGATATTTTATAGAATTCTGGATTCCGACTTTCGTCGGAATGGAAACTTTTGTTCGTCGGAATGGAAGCTATGCGAGTACCCGGGTATACCCCCATTCGCCCTTGGGCGGGTAGGTCTTATAATGTATATTGGACAGAGTAAGGATGAATTTACCCGCTTGAAATGAAAAAGAGCCTTTGAACTGACATTTGAGCGGGGAAAATCATCGAACAGCCTGTTTCGGGATAGTATCGCGCTCATTTCGCTAATGTGAACCTTTTATACCTTTAGCTGCAATGAACAGGGAGGATGGAGGTTTTTTCTGCTTCAATACGGAATATCAAAAGGTCAAAACCATTCAATAATGAAAATCCCTCTCAATCTCCCTTTACGAAAGGGAGAGGCTCTTCTCCCCCTTTGAAAAAGGGGGATTAAGGGGGATTTTGTTGCGTTTCGCGGAAGGCTTAATAATAGATATGCTATCAGGGGATAACGAAAGGACATTATCATCATGCGTTATGTAATAATCGGAAACGGTATGGCAGGCGTTTCCGCCGCAAGCAAGATAAGGGAGAACGATGTTCAGGGCCACATAGATATTATCTCCAGGGAAGATAATACCTTTTATTCCAGGCCGATGCTGCAACGGTTTCTTTCGGGAGAATCGGCGGTGGAGGAAATTATCCTGCATGACATGGAATGGTATAAAAAGAATAATCTATCCCTGGTCATGGGGGAAGATGTCGGCGAAATAGATGCCGACAGGAAGGAAGTTAAAACCCTCTCCGGGCACGCTTACGCCTATGATAAACTCCTCCTGGCCAGCGGGGGATATTGTTTCGTACCGCCGATAAAAGGGACTGATAAAGCAGGTATTTTCACCTTGAGTTGCATTGCCGATGCCCGCCGGATAAAGGAATATGCCCGGGAGAGTAAAACCGCGGTGATTATTGGGGCTGGACCCATCGGCCTTGAAACAGCAGCGGCTCTAACCAAACTTAAACTTAAAGTTACCATCATAGAAGCTCTGCCGAGGCTTTTGCCCAGGCAGCTTGACAC
>JAUYHV010000152.1 GCA_030689845.1 Dehalococcoidia bacterium | reverse complement strand
GGTGGCCGATCGCGATGTCCAGGTTGGGGTATTTCCAATAAGCATTGACTTTGATAAATTTGCCCGTACCGCTGTTGAAACTGCTGTTACCGAAAAAGTCAATCAATTCTGCCAGGCCATCGTAAACTGTAAAATCATTCTGGGCGTAGACCGTCTTGATTACTCAAAAGGTATACCTCAAAAATTAAGAGCCTTCGGCAACGTCCTGGAACGTTATCCGGAGCTTCAAGGCGGGATTACCCTGGTGCAAATCGTTGTGCCGAGTCGCCAGGATATACCGGAATACAAAGAGCTTAAAGCTGAGATAGAAGGACTGGTCAGCCAAATCAACGGGAAATTCAGCCAGCCGGGATGGGTGCCCGTTCAATATATTTTTCGTAGTCTTGAGTTCCATGATTTAATCGCCTACTACCGCGCAGCAGATATCGCCCTTGTTACGTCCTTAAAAGACGGCATGAACCTGGTAGCAAAAGAATATTGCGCCGCCAATGTAGACAACAATGGTGTGCTTATATTAAGTGAATTTACAGGAGCTGCGGCCCAGTTTAAGAAAAATTCCTTGCTTGTCAACCCTTATGATATCGAAGGTGTCGCCGATGCGATTTTCAAGGCATTCAACATGGGCGCTGTGGAGAGGATTTCAAGGATGAGAAAGTTAAGAAACGCCATAAAGAAGAGAGACATTTTCTGGTGGGTTGAACGGTTTTTACAAACGGCCACCGCTATAAAAAATGATACTCCCCCGGCGGACCTGTCATACCTCTGGCCTTATGCTCCAAAAGCCCTTGTGGACCAGTCCATGGAGAACGCTTCCAGTTAACGCATCTAATAAATATGAGATTTGGATCTCCTTTGCCGCCTGTTAGTCTTTTTTCAGGATTACCATCTGTCAATTCCACTTACTAAATACATTCGTCGGTAACATGTAACTTTGAAAATACCTTCCATAGCGTCACGAATAAAAAAAGGGGACTCCACAGGCAAGCCGTGGGTTTCCCAGGGACACCTGGTTATAATTGCTTCCTTTTTTGCCATGGTGTTAACTATGGGAGTTTATTTTACCTTCGGTATTTTCATTAAATCTATCAATGCCGAGTTGGGCTGGTCAAGGAGTACAATATCAGGGGCATTTTCCGTCGCCTGGATTGTAAACGGCATTTTATCCATATTAGCAGGCGCAATAAATGACAGGTTCGGTCCGAGGCTGGTAATAACAGTGTCCGGACTTCTTTCAGGTACAGGCTACCTGTTGATTTCCCGCATAAGTTCAGAGTGGCAACTATACCTTTTTTTTGGCCTTATAGTTGGAGCTGGAAGCAGCATATTCATACCACTCACATCCACTATTGCCAGGTGGTATCTGAAAAACAGGAGCGCTATGACCGGAATAGCTATTTCAGGTATCGGCATCGGGTCCTTCATCATGCCCCCCATTGCAAATAGCCTTATTCTACATTACACCTGGCGGACCGCCTTCTCGATCCTTGGGATTGCACTTCTTGTTGTTGTCGTCATAGCAGCCCAGTTTTTAAAAAAAGAACCAACCCGGAAAATCGGCTCAACCCAGTTAAATAACGTTGAGACTATAAATAACGATCAAGAAACACGGTCTAAAAAAAAGGTTTTTAAAGAGGTAATTACAACCAGTCAGTTCTGGCTGTTTTTCAGCATGCTTGTTTGTCTGGGCTTTGTCTTTTTCGCAATTCAAATACACCTGCCCCCCTACGCCACGGACAAAGGAATTTCCCCAAACAGTGCAGCTAACATTCTCGCCGTTATGGGTGGTGCGGGTATCATAGGTCGTATTGTCTTCGGGAACCTGGGAGATAACATGGGAAACAGAAAGACTTTCATGCTTGGTTTCGCCTTCATGTCCGTTGCAATGTACTGGTTGCTCACAGCCGAAAATACCTGGAGTCTATATATATTCGCCATTGTATTTGGTATCTCCTATGGCAACTGCGTTACCCAGGAATCACCATTAGTTGCCACTATCTTTGGATTGAAATCCCACGGTCTGGTTTTCGGATTAATTTCCACCGGTTTCTCCCTGGGTTCCGCCATAGGGCCATACGTAGCTGGACAAATATTCGACTTAACGGGTAGTTACGATTACGCATTTATGGCAAGCGCAGGCATTATTACTCTGGGTCTTGTATTGAATATACTTCTTCCCAAACAGCGCTAACACCGTTTTTCCCCAGCCGTATTTACTGCAGACCTGTATAGCGTCTAAAATCCTCTTCGGTATCTATGTCGAGCAAAATGCCATGGGAGCTTATTTCTACCTCTGTGACGTCGGCCGGATGCCCCTGGAGAACCCCCCTGGCTCCTGTATCCCCTGCTAAATTTAATAGCTCTTCCCTGTATTTGATGTCAAATAAAACCGGGTTACCTTTTGTGCCAAGGTAAACAGGTACGACAATACCGCCGTTTTTTGTTTTGAAAGTATTTACAAGGGTGTTAATGACATCGGGAGTTAAGCCAGGTTGGTCGCTCAGCATGATAATGACCCCGTCAGCATCGGAGGCAACGGAGCTAATACCTGTTCTAATTGACGAACCCATCCCTTCCCTGTAACGTCTGTTTTTTACTATCTTTACCGCCTTGTTTTTTATGGCCTTTTCCACGAGTCTTGCATCATGGCCAGTTACAACAATGGTCTCTTCTGCAACGGATTCCGACGCAACGTCAACGGCCCGTTCGATTAACGTCCTGCCGTTATACACCATTAATTGCTTCGTCTTTCCCATCCTTTTTGACTCACCGGCTGCCAATATTATTACCGATATCAATAAGATTCCTTTTCCAAAAAAACCGTTTTAAAAAACAACCCTGGAAGAAAACCCCCAGGGTTGTTATATTAATTTGTCCCCTGAACTCTCTTTCAATCCGGCTTTGCTATGTTTTTTCCCCGGGCTTTTCCTTGATTGCCTTAATTACTTTTTCAGGGGTGACGATCAGTTCTTTGATCCAGGCTCCTGTGGCATTGTAAATGGCGCTAACTATAGAAGGGTATGTAGATACCATTATTGCTTCACTTGCTTCTTTAGCCCCGTACGGACCTTCCGGGTCGATAGTGGGAACTTGAATTAAATGCATATTCGGAGTGTCGGCAGCCCGGGGCATTTTATAGTCGTTATGAGCAACATTTATTGTACGCCCGGTCTTTTCATCAACCAAGAAATCCTCGTACATCGTCTGCCCCTGAGCCGCCGATATTTGTCCTTCAACCTGGCTTTCCACCAGCATGGGGTTCAAGGCAAAACCACAGTCGTGAGCGACAGTGGTATGCTTGTAATCGACTTTACCTGTCTCGGTATCCACTTCAACTTCTGATATCTGGGCGCCAAAGGCATAGCAGGGAGAAATGTTACCGAGACCGGTTTCAAAATCAGGGACCTCAATATTCAAACCGTAATAACCCCTTCCAAGGATGACCTTGCCGAGGCCATGCCCAACCGTAATACGCGTCAACCTCTTAAAGGGCATTTCTTTTCGCGGGTTGCTTATCATGAATACTTTTCCGTCTTTAAAACCAACGTCCTCTGCACCGGTACCCAGGAGTTCCGCTGCAACTTCGGCCAGTTGCTTCCGGGCATCCTCAGCAGCAAGTTTTGCTGCGGGGCCGGCACATGTCGTAACCCTGCTTGAATAAGTTCCAGGATCAGCGGGAGTAGTTTGCGTATCCAGTAGGCTCACATTGATATCTTCCAGGTGGACACCAAGCACTTCAGCCGCGATCATTGCCAGTACAGTGTCCGACCCCTGGCCAGCATCTGTAGCCCCGGTAAGGAGGCTTACGGTTCCATCTTCATGGACTTTGATGGTTGCAGCACAGGCCGCATGCCCTCTGATTCGCATACCAGAAAGGTATGTTGTGGCCGAAATACCGATACCCCTGGCTATCCTCCCGTTGGATTTCTTTTTATGGTAAGTCTCTTTCCAGTTTGCCGCCGTGGATACCTTCTCTATGCATTCCTTTAAAGCGCAACTGCCGACTTTTAAGCCATTTGGCGTAATATAGTTAGGCTCCACGGCGTTTCTTAAACGTATTTCCACAGGGTCAATTCCCAGCTCCTCAGCAATCATGTCGAGCTGAAGTTCGCCGGCAAAATGGGTGTGGGCAAGACCGTGCCCCCTGTGAGCAGAACTGGCCGGTATATTTGTGTATGCCCTGATCCCGTCGTATCTCAAATTCCGTATTTTATAAGGAAGGGTCATAAGAGCTCCGGCAAGGTACATTGTTATTGGACCGATCAGGGTATAAGCCCCTCCGTTTCCGATAACCCGGCAATCTCTAGCCATAATGGTCCCGTCCTTTTTTACCCCTGTCTTCATGTCAATAATAAAGGACATCCTTCGCCTGCTTGAAGTTAACATCTCTTTTTGAGAATAGACTATTTTGACCGGTTTCCCGGTCTTTTTAGACAATACACAGGCAGCGAAATCCAGGGGAAAAGCATCGTTTTTCGCGCCGTATCCTGCCCCGATATACGGTTGTATTATCCTTACCCTGTTCTGGGGGAGGTTAAAAGCAGCGGCAAAAATGCGGTACATAAAGTAAGGACTTTGTTTCGATGCCCAGACTGTGAGGTCTCCATTGCTTTCCCATTTTGCTATTATGGCATGAGGTTCCAGCATCGCGTGATATACTCGTGAGGTTCTAAAATGGTCTTCACAAATATAGTCAGATTCTTTGAACCCCTGTTCGACATCACCAAAATTCATTTTATAATGCAGGCTTATATTTCCCGCAGCGTGTTCGTGTATTTGAGGAGCCCCGGGTTTCAGCGCTTCTAATGGATCATATACTGCCGGCAACGGCTGGTATTCAACTTTTATCAGTCCTGCCGCTTCCTCTGCTGTATCTTCATCAACGGCTGCAACGGCTGCAATTTCTTCCCCTAAAAACCTGACTTTATCCGGGCACAAAGGTGTTTCATCCCTTGTGATGGGCATAAACCCGTAGGTAAACCCTCCAAGATCTTTACCGGTAATAACCGCTTTAACACCAGGCAATCTTTCGGCACGACTCGTATCGATATTCAATATTTTTGCGTGGGAGTGGGTGCTCCTCAACATTTTTCCCCAGAGCATTCCGGGCTGAGAAAGATCTGCAGCGTACTTACCATCCCCGGTCACCTTCGGTATTCCATCAACTCTTGGTAAGCGTTTGCCGAGTACAGAATAATCGTTCATAGCTCTCACTCCTGCTTAATTCAAACTAAATGAAAATTACTATGTGGCCTAATATTATCCGTGCCTATTTTTTACTTAGTTTGAAAGTATTTTTCTAAATTATCAGGTGATGTTTGAGTTCACCGTTGTACGACTGTTGGGAAGCTGCCAGAATAGCCTCAACTATCTTGACATAGCCTGTACAGCGGCACAGATTCCCGCTTATCCCTACACGCACTTCCTGTTCACTCGGCTTGGCATTCTCACTCAGTAATGCCTTGGCACTCATT
>JAUYHV010000149.1 GCA_030689845.1 Dehalococcoidia bacterium | reverse complement strand
TTCTTGGATAAAGCTTTGTTTTGACAGGCAACGGCAGACGCTATTGGAACCCCCGGCAGACCGGCGGCTTCCGCAATTACGGCCACGGATGTGACCATTTCAGTAAGGGTAAACACTCCCTTAATTCCATACTTATCCTTGTTTGACATTACGTAAGCCGCCAGGCCTTCAACATCCCGCCCATCGATAATTACACATTGATCGGCCACTTCAAAGCACGGCGCTTCGGGGTTCCTGTCCGTGACAATTACATAGAATCCCATCGATTGTGCCACTTTTACAGCCTGGATTAACTGGACACTTCCCCCCACCATGACAACGGATTTCATTGGTCGTCCTCTATTTCAAAATGTTCCTGAGATGCTATTTTTGAGGCCGTTTCATAGGCAGAACCGACATCTTCGGCTTCTACCATCACCCATCCCAGGGTATCGGCAATAGAGACGGGCGGCTGGATGTAGTCGCCCTCTTCCCGCCACCACTCAATTATATACCGGTTTGCGGATGCAGTTCCCTCTTGCCGCTTGCAAAACCTGAGCTTACCCGCCCTGTCGGAAAAAATAAATTTTATTGCGTATCCCCGCTTAAATGAAGGTTCAGGGAATTTGACGGATTGTCCCGTTGCCACACGGCAAATCATGTCGTAAACGGCAATTCCGCTGAAGGCAAGCAGTCTGTCCACCTTGGCGTCCAGGAGGACGCCGGCTTCCAGCACCAGGGGACCTCCGTCGGTGAGCAGGAGGTCGACGGTAAAGAAAGAGTTGTTGATTTCAAGAATGGTGACCGTCTGCCGGGCCACCCGTAAAATGGCCTCGACTTTTTTCTCAAAACCTCCATCTGCCTTATGTGGTCCCATGTCGAAGCCGGATATTGTGAAGTGATGCTGCCGTCCCAGGTTATGCTTTTCCAGGAGGGCCAGGATATTCACTTTACCATCTGCCACGATTCCCCCGATACTGAATTCTCTACCCGGGCAGAATTCCTCCAGCAGGGCCGTGCCGTCCCGGGACGCTTTAGTTGCATCCGCGAGGGCAGGGGATATTTCAGCTTCAATAGTGACCAGGGAGACACCGGCAGATCCCATCGTGCCCGAAGCGGGTTTGATTATTATGGGCGACCCGCATTGGCGAAAGAAGCTGGTAGCAGCCTGATCGCTTGTAGCCTTCGCCCACTTTGGTGTGGGTATTCCCGCGCAGCAGAACAGCCCTTTCATCCGGCTCTTATCATTTACCAGTTCCACGGTGTTCACGGAAAAAGATTTAGTTCCGAGCATTTCCGCTGCCTGGGCTACCGCTTTAAGGGGCAGGGTATATGCCGAGGAAGTGATGATACCTGCCAGGGGTTGCTCACGGGTCATCTGGCGGCACCGGTCCAGAATACCGATGGTATCATGGGTGCTGATAGGATAAAACACGTCGGCAAGAGCCGTTCCCGGCGCCGCCTGGTCCCTGTCGAAAACTACGGTCTTGAACCCCATGTCTTTGGCTGCCTGGATAAAGGGAACTTGCGACTTACTGCCGCCGACAACGACGAACAGACCGTCCTCCTTCACCGGTGATTTTCCTTCCTTGCCGGTTTGGTTATTTTTTCTGATACAGAAAAGGCTGAAAACAAATCCGGTCTTTTCAGGGCTTGAGGAGCAAACGGCAGACACGAATTAATCCAACTGTTTGTTACTGACTTTTTCTTCGCCGGAAGTATACTGCTACTGCTTCCTGTGCCACGTTTTGTCATGTGTTTACCTGTTGATATCCACGGTCATGATGCGATGTATTTCGTCCATTTTACCATATGGTTCCGCTGGGAGTATATATAATGTACTCGCCCCGTAGAGTAATATCCAGCACTTACTTAGAGCGTAAAGGAAAATAATGAAGAGAAATAATCCCATCGGGTTATCCAGGCGAACTGGATATTCCCAAGATAGAAACCCCGGGGTGCCTGTGTTTCTATCGTAACATTGGACGTCCGTAGGTTTCCATGTTGAACATTACCCGGGAAGGTGATATTTTCCTTTACTCCGGTCACAATCCGCTAAAAGATGTAATACCGTAGCACTATTTTGATACCATAAATGGCGGGTTTATTTATCCCTTCTTTTGTTCTGCCTTCTGTGCTTTCTTTTCTAATACTTGCTTCTTGGGTTTTTTTACATTTTTTCTTCCTTTTTCACCCACGTTGATACCTCCGTCTATATTTTCTTCTGAGTACTTAACTACTCATGCTCCCAGCATTTGTTTCAAGTCCAATTATAATATTTTCTACGTTAATGTCAAAAATGTCAGGTGTTTCACTATTTCCCGCTACGCCAGATGCGGCGCTTTGCACTAATGAGTTTTCCTGACCTTCCTCACAAACGTTAGGCCGGTTGCTCTTAGAGTCTCCGTATGATAAAAAGTCATAAGGAGGGCTTTAGTGAAAGCCAGGCGTTTAAAAGGCTTGCGTCCGGAGTGACGGCTGACAAATAGCCGAACATTCAAAGCGGCACCTGTGCAGGGATTATGGTCCACTCCCTGTGCGGTGCCATGCCAAACTCCCTTACCAGGGATATATCCATGTTCCCCAAGCAGGAGCATCGCAAGAAGTTCATTCCAGATTATAGACGAACATTGTGCTCTCTTTTACCTGTAAGAAAACGACCGCCAATATTACGGGCCAATGAATTCTCCCCACCAGCATGTTTGGCGGCCTGGGAGAAATATTGTTTATGACAGAACGGTCAGCAATTCCAAGTTTAAACGGACAACTCCCAAGGTTCCTTGATATCCACAGGTTTTAACTTTTTCCACGCCTCATACTTATTTAAAGCTTCAGTTTTATCAGGCGCGAGAATTGCTTTGGCAACATCTGCATAAAAGGCAAATTCGTCCGGGGAAATCCTGGTCTTTGTGAAAGCCAAAACCTGATCGAAATTCCAATCGGGGCGTTCGAAATCTGTGTTTAGCAGCCACTTTAGCCGTGATAACCCTGGAGAATCATTACTCCCTATAAACCTGTTTACCAAACACCAGAAGAAAAGAAATACACCTGTTAGCTGGTTGTTCCCGCTTCCATTCAGTTTCCATGCACGACGGAAATATTCCAGGCATTCGTCGAATCTACCCTGTGTCAGCAGTAACTCTGAGTAATTTCCCGTGGTGTTAGCATTACCGGGGTCCAGTTCAAGCGCCTTCTTATAGAGGCCCTCGGCCTCATCATATTCTTTTCGAATTTCGTGCATGAAAAGGGCATAATTTCCCGTATTATTAGCATTACCGGGGTCCAGTTCCAGCGCCTTCTTATAGAGGCCCTCGGCCTCATCATATTCTTTTCGTATTTTGTACATGAAAACGGCATAATTTCCTGTCGCGTTAGCATTACCGGGGTCCAGTTCCAGCGCCTTCTTAT
>JAUYHV010000110.1 GCA_030689845.1 Dehalococcoidia bacterium | reverse complement strand
ATCTTTAGCTGTGGTAGCCTGCTCTCTGAGTTGACGTGCCTTCATTATTTCCTCATCGGTGAAATTCGCTGTTCTTGCCATAGATCACCTCCATGGCAAGATTATATAATACTGTCAACATGATTGCAAATAGGAATAAGTAGCATTATATCCCCTCGTTGCTCATTGTTGAGTATGCCGATGAAAAGAGCATTCATTTGAAGAAACCTTGAACTGAATGTAACATTTTGTTATTGCTCTATCACAGCACAGGGAATGTTATTTGGGTGGTATAAAACGACATCAGCTTTTATACAAAATATGCCCCTATAAATTAGGGCACAAAAAATGATCCGACCGGAAGGAGGCGATGTATTATTGATTTATTACCGGTAAAAATGGTTGACATATTATAAAAATTAAGATACTATAATTTAGAATCTATCGAATATGTCACCCCAAACCGCTTATTGAAGTTAAACTGTATAGAAGGAGAGATAATGAAAAAATCACCTGTAAACCTCATCGTACTTGCAGTCATGCTGATTACGCTAATTGGCTTTGCCTGTAAGCCTGCCTCCACCCCGGCGCCTGCACCCCCATCGGTTGCAACTAAGGCTCCCGCCGCTCCAACTACGGCTCCAACCGTAATGCCGACAGAGAAGCCAAAACCAGACTGGGAAGTTGAGTGGGAAAAGACCCTGGCAGCGGCCAAGCAGGAGGGGACGCTTATGATTTACTCTACTCCCAGTGGTGATATCATACGAGCTCTTGCCGACGCCTTCGAAAAAAAATATGGCATAAAGGTTGAGTTTGTTAACGGTCGGGGGGAAGAGTTAACCCAACGCCTGCAAGCCGAAAAAAGTGCCGGACTGAAAGTGGCTGATATCATCATGTCCGGGGGAACCACAACTCAAACTGTGATGAAGCCCCGGGGCCTCCTGGGCAAACTCGATGCCGCTTTTATTCTGCCCGATGTAAAAGACCCCAAGTCCTGGATAGGTGACCAGGTACCGTGGATGGATAAAGACCATACCGGTTTTTCTGTCCTTGCCACTTTTCAGCAATATGTTCTGGTCAACACTACTACAGTTCCCCAGAATGAGATAACGTCTTATAAGGATTTGCTAAATCCTAAATATAAGGGTCAGATCGTGATCAACGACCCGACAGTGACGGGCACCGGCAACGCTTTTTTCAACATGCTGGCCCTGGATGTCTGGACATTAGAGGAGACCAAGGAATTCATGCGTAAATTTGTCGAACAGGAACCGGCAGTGACTAGAGACAGGAGAGTCCAGGGAGAATGGGTTGCCAGGGGAAAGTACCCCATTAGCGTGGCTACAAACATGGAGACAGCTATCGATTTTATCAGGCTTGGCTCTCCCATCGCATTTGCCAAGATAAAGGAAGGCGGTAAAGTTGGTCCGGGAGCGGGTGGCCTTTCTATTGCTGTTGAACCTGCCCATCCCAACGCGGCCAAAATATATATTAACTGGTTCCTGAGTTCTGAGGGACACAGTGTGTTCGTTAAAACGTACGGCAGCCCCGGCAGCAGGAAAGATGCGCCAACGGAAGGTATTCCGCCGGAAATGATTGCCGGACCGGGTGACAAATTCTACCTGGATACCGAGGAATCTATTTTGTATAGAAAAGTTGTAGGAGACATCGCCAAGGAAATTTTTGCCCCGTTATTGAAATAACAGTTGTTGTTTGAAAACCCGGAAGATATCAGCTTTTACCTGGAGCTGGAGACCGGTATACGCAGAGAATACCGGATTTTCCCGGGAAGCTGAGCGAAAGCGTTGCTAAACGGGTTAGACGGTGCCTGCGGTTAAGCCCAAATATTAGACAGCAGCGGCGAATTTAATGTAATTCGCCGCTGCTGTTATGGTCCAGCTTGTCAATTATTGTTAGGGCTTAGCAATCTTAAGGGAGGCCAGCCAGGGGTCGGAGAGAGGTTGTGTCCTGTCAAAAAGCGCGCCAAAGTAGGGGGAGGTGTCCAGATGCTTTTTAATAAGCCAAGCGACTATCCCCGGGTCCACCTTTTCATTAACGAACATCCCTCCTATCAGGATGTTACCGCTGAAAACCAGCTTTTTAAACCGTTTTCCGGAACTGTCAACTTGCTTAACCGTTTTATATGTGTCAACTGAAGGCACGTTTAGTCCTATGGAGAATGCCGCGTTACCGAAAAAATTGAGAGCAGCCACGGGTATTTCACCCTGGTACTCAGCTTGAACGCCAGCCATACCGGCCCCGGCGACCCTGCCCTGGCTGACAGCGCTGGCAACAGTCACATTCATCCCGGGTTTATCGGAGAAAAAATCCGGCGCTGCTGCCACATCCCCTGCCGCAAAAATCCCGTCAAGGTTTGTCCTCATTCTCCTGTCCACAACCACTCCATGGTTGAGCTTCACCCCGGAACCATCAAGAAAAGAAATCCTGCTCTTGACCCCGGTGGTATTTATTAATATATCCGCATCAACGACCCCGCCGTCAGACAGGTGAATAGTTATCCTGTCCCCTTCCTTATTTACGCTTTTAGCCCTATTCCCCATGTGGAAATTAACCCCGTGTTCTGCCAGGGTTTGCCGTATGAATACTTCTGCTTCTTCGTTGAACCAGGTGGA
>JAUYHV010000103.1 GCA_030689845.1 Dehalococcoidia bacterium | reverse complement strand
AGAGTTCGGCAATGGATCGGCCGCCGTTGTCAAAACCTGTCCCCGTAACCAGAATCTTACCGTTGTTTAACAGGGTGGCGGTGTGGTTGTAGCGGGCATAGGTTGCGGGGGCGGTGGTGGCCCACGTCCCTCCCCATTGAGACGCACCATTGGCATCAAATTTCTGCCCGTAGATATCGTAGTTGCGGGCATTGCCGTTGCTTTCTTTTCTTCCGTTTGACTCCCAGGTTAAAACCGTGTTAGCTCCGTCTGGGGCAATGGCGGGATTGGCCGAAAAGTCTCCGGTTGAGGCAAGACCCAAATCCTGGGGGTTGTTTTGGTTAACGCCCGAAACATCGTCTCCCCACTGTTTGACGCCACTTGAATTTAACATTTGCCCCATCACCCGCAAAGGATTATTTTGAATTAAAGGAATCGCCCCGCAGGAATTATTCGTTCCCCCTCCCCCATTACAGGCATTTGAGGCTCCGAGATTCACATTAGTCTGTCTCCAGGCATCAGAATCGTAGTTGAATGATAATCCCCAGTTCTGCATGGCGGCAAATCGGGTATCTTCCCAGGCCACCACCGCGTTATTGGAAGAATCAATGGCCAACGTCGGATTTCTCTGTTCGCCTAGAATCCCCTTACCGTTGTTGGGTTGCTCAGGTCTTGGAAGTCCCATCCCATTGACCGGCGACCCGTCATTGGAAACCTGAATATCGCCAGCAGGGGTATAAAGTTCGGGAATGGTAAGCCCATTATCCGGACTGGCGTCGGCATCCAATGTTCCCATAATCAAAACTTTACCTGAGGGTAAAAGATTGGCGGTGTGAAGATTACGGCCGTAGGTTAAAAAACCGGTGGCAGTAGACCAGGTATTGGTAGAAGGGTCGTAAATTTCAGGGATGGTTTGACCCCCATTGGTTTTTTGAGTTCCTACTACTAAGACTTTTCCAGTATTTAAAAGGGTCGCCGTGTGGGCATAACGGATATAAGTCATGTTGCCTGTCGTTGACCAGGT
>JAUYHV010000099.1 GCA_030689845.1 Dehalococcoidia bacterium | reverse complement strand
TAACGGTGGCCAATCCATCCCCGAACTCTACTCGACGGACCAAATGATTTCCTCAGGCAAAGATTTGGCCGATCAGAGAAATCCTGACGTGGCCGTGGATTCCGGCTCAAATTACATCTTCGCCTGGCAGGGGAGAAGGGGGTCAGGTCTGGGTGGGGGAGTTTATAATGGAGATTCAGAACGTGGAGGAGGGAGTTGGAAAATTTATGGACAAAAGACCGATTCCACCAGCGGTGCCCTCTGGCCCAACGGCACGGTGCAGAGTTGGTCTACCACCGGAGCCTCAACCTATCCCCGCCGTTCCCAGTCCGCCACCCTTTTAAATAACGGCAAGGTTTTGATAGCAGGGACATATCTTACCAACGCCGGCCAATCCATCCCCGAAATCTACGACCCCTCAACCGAAACCTTTACCACCACCGGCGTTATGACCTACGCCCGTACCTATCAGACTGCTACCCTTTTGGGAAACGGTAAGATTATGGTGGTGGGGACAACTCAAGGTAATGGTGGCGAGTCCATCGCCGAACTCTACAATTCTTCCACCCAAACCTGGTCTACCAGTGGTGCCTCAGCCTATCCCCGTGACTACTCGACCGCCACTATTTTAAGAGACGGTAAGGTTCTGATAGTAGGTTCATATATAGGGTGCACCGCCGCTTGTACTAACGGTATATCCATCGCCGAAATCTACGATCCTTCCACCCAAACATTTACTACTACCGGGAATAATACGGTCTACGGCCGTTACGCTCACAACGCCACCCTTTTAAATAACGGCAAGGTTTTGATAGCAGGGACATATCTTACCAACGCCGGCCAATCCATCCCCGAAATCTACGACCCCTCAACCGGAACCTTCTCCACCACCCGAATAATGGCCTACGCTCATGCCACTTCGACCTCCTCTCTGTTAGGGAGCGGTAAGATTCTGTCGGTAGGGACATATCTTACCAACGCCGGCCAATCCATCCCCGAAATCTACGACCCCTCAACCGAAACCTTTACCACCACCGGCGTTATGACCTACGGCCGTTACTATTCCACTGCCACCAATTTAAACAATGGCAAGATTTTGATAATAGGGACGGGATTGACCAACGCCGGTCAAACTATCGCCGAACTCTATACTCCTGAAAAAAGTGAGATGATGTTATCTCACGATTTTGGGATGAAAGGAGACCAAATCTACCCTAAGCTGGCAACTTCGGGAACCAATACTTACGCCGTCTGGCAGGATAATAGGTCGGCTATCTCCAATACGGTGACTGCAGATTCTAATATCTTCATGCAGCAATTTGACACCAATGGCCTTCCCCAGTGGCCGGCGTCAACCTATCAGGCCGGCTACGGTACTCCCTACACGGCGATGGATATCCGGGCCGATACCTACGCCGGAGCCTGGGGGACTCATTACTCGGGTAAGCCTGCCATCGGCGGAATCTTTAATCACTCAGACGGATCCGTCCCCCTCACTTTGGCCTGGGAGGACAACCGGACCTCGGGGGACCCGATGGATATCTTTTCCCAAGCCTATGACACCACCGAGCAGGATCTCTCCAAATCCACCTCCTGGACGGTTTACTTTGATGTTAATCAGGTGGCGACTCTGGCGGTTAAGGTCGGAATCATGGAGTGGGACGGGACAACCCCGGTTTTGGAGTCAGGTTCCAATACCTGGAATAGCTGTTCGCCGGCCTGTCCTTCTGAGCAAAGCTCCGTTTTCCCCACCGGAGGATCGCCGGCTCCGCCCTCCGATACCATCGGCAATATCAGCATGAGAAGGTTGATTGTGGAATTTACCCGGACCTCGGGTTCGGCTACGATTTACTACGATAACTTAACCGACGACTCCTGCGGTTCAGGACAGGACTGTGACTCGCGTCTGGGGACCGGCGGCGTCGTCGTGCCGGAGAGAGTGTTGTTTCTTGGTTTAATTATTCCCTTCTTGCCCCCGGTAATACGCTGGTATAATAGGCGGAGGAGGAGGGGGGAGGTTAGGGTTATTGGGGTTGTTAGAGGGGTTGGGGGTTAAAAGATGGAAGGTTATAAGAGGCTGACGATTTACATCTTGGCGACGATTATTTACGATCTGACAGTCGGGTTTTGTCGCCGGTTTTTACGAGGGAGCAGACGGCAGATTGAACAAATGGAACAGGCGGCAAGGTCGGGGAAGCAAAATATAGGGGAAGGGTATACCTTCCAAAGTTTAGAAACTTACATTAAACTATGTGGGGTGGCCGAAGGCTCGATCAAAGAATTGGGGAGTGATTATGAGGATTTTTTAAGACAGCGAGGCTTTTCTATTTGGCCGAAGGATCACCCCAAGGTTAGGGTTTTTAGGGGTTTTAGGGCGGTTTGGGTAAAACCTAATATCCCTAACACCCCCAACCTCCCTAACGATCCTGAAGAGGCCGCTAATCTACTCCTAACCTTTTGTCAGATGGAAACGTTCCTGCTAAAAAGACAAATATCATCGTTAAAAGAAAAATTCGTTCGCGAGGGTGGCTTCCGGGAAAATCTTTTTAAAAAAAGATTAGATTACAGAAAAGGGAGATTAGGGTGATTAAGGAATTAGGGAAGAGATTAGGGTGGTTAGGGAAGTTTAAGGGAAAATTAGGGAGATTAGGGCAATGGGGGGCCCTGCCAGCCGGCAGGCAGGGATTGGGGATAGTTTTATCCTGCCTGTTTCTGGCGGTGGTGACCCTGGCCATCGGTTTTGAGTCAACAGCCTTTTCCGGGTCCCCCAAGGGCTATGATTTTTTCGACCATGCCTCGGTTATCAAAATTATCCGCGATAATTTCCCCCATGTTTTGTGGAATCCCTACTGGGACTTCGGGGTGGTTCTTTTCCCGCGTAATTACCCGCCGTTTTATCATTTCCTTTTGGCAGGTTTGAGCGGCATTTTTTCTTTGGACATCGCGCGTTTGATGGTTTTTATGGCGGCGGTTAATGTCAGTTTGACGGGGATGGCAATTTTTGGCATTGTCCGGCTTTTGACGAAGAAAAATTTACCCGCCTTAATCAGCGGTCTTTTTTATCTTTCTTCCTCGACGATCTGGCTCTATCTTTTGGAATACGGGCTCTATTCGCGGGTTTTTGCCCAGATGATGCTGTCATTTGCCATCCTGGCCCTGGTTTTTTACTTTCGGAGGGTCGAGATTCAAGGCAAACATAGTATCCGTCATGCTGAATTAATTTCAGCATCTAAAGGGATCCTGAAACAAGTTCAGGATGACAAACAAACGGGCGAAGGAGGTTGGCCCTACTATCTGGTGGTTTTTTCCTTCGCCTTGGTTTTTCTGTCCCATTTTTTGACCTCGGTGCTTCTTATTCTGGCTTTTTTAATTTTACTTCTTTTCCTTTTTCCCCGACGCTTTGACCGCATTCTTTTGATCCTTAAAATT
>JAUYHV010000089.1 GCA_030689845.1 Dehalococcoidia bacterium | reverse complement strand
GTAGTGTCTCTAATATCTCTTTACAATTTGCGGTGCCATTGGTGTCATTCCCGCGAAAGCGGGAATCCAGAGCAACAGACTGGATTCCGGGTCAAGCCCGGAATGACAAAGATTGTAAGGCCATTTATGAGACACTACACTGGGAGGATTCTGCCGAGTTTGCCTTTTATGGGGGAAATAACCTTTTTCATTACAGGCAAAAAGGAGGCTTTTTGAAGAATATCAAAGAAGTAAATTCAACCTGTATGTGGTGCCATTCTCATTGTGCGGTAACAGTAAAAATTGAAGACGGAATTTTGTCAGGGATAGATGCTAATGTTAACCATCCCCACGCCAAATTATTTACCCCTCTCGTCCGGTCCTGTCCAAGGGCGAGGGCTGCGGTTCAATATTTTTATCACCCTGACCGTTTACACCACCCTTTGAAAAGGATGAAAGACAGGGGGGAGGGAAAATGGCAACAAATAACCTGGGAGCAAGCCCTGGACGAAATAGCCCGGTCACTTTTACAGTTAAAAGAAAAATACGGTCCGGAAGCAATTGCAAATACCCAGGGCACCGGGCGCACCCATGAGGAATTCCGCCTGCGATTTTTCAACCTGTTAGGCAGCCCGAATAATATAAGCCAGGGAATGATTTGTAACGGACCGTACTATATGACCAGCTGCGCTATATTTGGCTGGTATATTTACCCCATGATTACATCAAAAACCAAATGTATTTTTGTCCACGGCGGCGGGATTCCCATGGAGTATCCTCCGGTATGGCGGGCGGCATTGAATGCCCTCAATAAAGGGGCCAGGCTTATTGTTACCGACCCCAGGGGGTTGGTTGCCGCAAATAGGGCCGACGTGTGGTTGCAGTTGAGACCCGGCACAGATACAGCTCTTATTATGGGGATTATTAACTATATTATTGAACAGGAATTATACGATAAAGAGTTTGTTGATAAGTGGTGCAGCGGTTTTAAAGAGCTTTCAGAACGGGCAAGGCAATATCCCCTGGGAAAGGTTTCCGGCATAACAGGCGTTCCCGTTGAACTATTAAAAGAGGCTGCCATCATGTATGCCACGATAAAACCGGCAGCTTCCATTCAGGGGATGGGGGTTGAGCAATTGCCCAACTGTATCGAGGCATTACACGCCAGGTTTGCTTTGACTGCCATAACCGGCAACGTGGATGTGGTTGGGGGTGAAATCTTACAGGGACCTCACCCGCTTCAGAAATCCCATGTAGAATTGGAGGGAGTCGAATTTCTTTCTCCGGAGCAAAGAAGGAAGCAAATTGGTGCCGACAGGTTCAAGCTTCTCTCCCTGCCGGGATATGAATTGATAGAACCCAATGTGCGTAGGGTTTGGGGACGGATGTGTGCGGGGCAAACCTATGGCTGCTATGCTCACGGCCCCAGCGTTTACCGGGCCATGATTACCGGAAAGCCTTATCCCGTGAGGGCTGCAATTTCGACCTCCAGTAATCCCTTGCTTACCCAGGCAAACACGAAGTTAGTTTATAAAGCTCTGAAAAGCCTGGACCTGTATGTTGTTTCCGATTTTTTCATGACGCCGAGCGCAGGAATTGCTGATTATGTTTTGCCTGCAGCAACCTGGCTGGAGAGGCCGAATATATGGGATGGGTTTGGTTTAAGCAAATTTATCTCCGCAAGTGAAGCTTCCTTCCCCAAAGTTAAGGAAGGGGAATTTGAACATTATACTGAATTCGATTTATGGAGGGGGCTTGCGGTAAGGATGGGTTATGAAAAATTCTGGCCCTGGAAAACGCTGGAAGACGTTTACGATTTCCGTTTGTCACCTTTAGGATACACATTAAAGGAATTCGTCAGCCAAAAAGGGGGCTGGGATTCCCCGCCGGCGGAGCCGAAGAGGTATGAAAGGTCCGGGTTCGGCACACCGTCAGGGAAGGTGGAACTCCGCTCGTTAATCCTCGAAAAGTTAGGCTATGACCCCCTGCCGAAATATGAAGAACCTCCCGAGGGTCCTATCGCTTCTCCGAATGTCGCCAAAGAGTTTCCCCTGATTCTTATAACGGGCGGTAGATTTAACCCGTTCTACCATTCCGAGCACCGCCAGATTGCCAGCCACCGGAAAAAGCGGCCCTGGCCAAAAATGCAGATGAACCCTGCCACAGCCCTGGAACTGGGAATAAAGGAAGGTGACTGGGTCTGGATTGAAACGCCCAGGGGGCGAGTCAGGCAAAAGTGTGAATTCCTTAAAAGCATCAGTCCGCGAGTTGTTCACGGGGAACACGGTTGGTGGTATCCTGAATTGCCCGGGGAAGAACCCTGGTTATACGGAGTGTGGGAATCAAATATTAATGTATGTACCGATGATGAGCCCGATGCCTGTAACCCGATAAGCGGCGGCTGGCCTCTGCGGACCGCACTGTGCAAAGTGTATAAAGCAAAGGAATATTGATTTAACTGTTTTTTTAACACTGAATACTTCAATGTGAGAATTGATGCCGCCATACGGAAACCTGACCGGCAGTGGTTCGCAACAATGAACCCATTTCAGTTTAAATGCGATAAACCGGGTAAATTCACCGAAGGACCCGTTATCGCCTGCTTAAAAAAACGGGATTAATATTTTGAGGTGTATCCTGAAAGGGAAAAAGGAGGCACTGCCATGGAGTATGAAAATCTATTAGGACTTGTGCAAAAAAGACGCAGTACAAGGCGATTCAAGCCGGACCCCGTGCCGGATGAGCTTATTAATAAAGTTATCGAAGTAGCACGGTGGGCGCCTTCGGGGGCAAATTCTCAGCCCTGGGAATTTATTATTATTACCGATAAGGTGGTAAAGGACAAGATAACAGAGATTGCCCGGGAAGCATGTAAAGTCGTGCAGGAAATGGAGTTTACCCGTTCCAGTGACATGCAGCATCCCCTGGCCTTTGAACCGGTCGATGAACTGGGTTTTAAGGATGCGCCGGTGTTAATTATAGAGGTTGGGGATCCCCGCACCAGGGAGGCAGCAGTGTTGGCGGCCCAGCGGGGACCTCATATATATGTGTCGAGTTTGGCTAACGCTTTTCTTTACCTTCACCTGGCAGCAACGTCACTGGGTTTAGGTTCACAGTGGCTCTCCTCGGTCGGCCACCCCCTGTTTCAGGAACGCATCAAACAGGAACTGGGGATACCTGACAATTTTACTATTTACGATGTTTTTGTCCTTGGCTATCCTGCGGAAAAACCGAAGGAGCGCATTGTCAGGGGGCTGGAGGAGATAGTCCATCGAGAAGGTTATGAACCGGCTAAATATCGAAGTGATGCCGAAGTGATGGATTTTGCCCGCCGGGTGCAGCTGGGCTGGTAAGGATGCGTAAGGCCGGGATATCGAGATCGGCTGGGCGGTGCAGGTTGGTTGACAGGGAAATACCTGTGTGTTAAATTCATATCCTGGTATTTGTTTCTGTATGAATTCGGGGTATTTCGACAAAAGTTCTCTTTAAATATTTAATCAGGAGGGGATACGACAATGGCTTTTAAAGATTTAAGGGAATGGATGGCACTGGTGGAAAGCAAAGGTGAATTGAAGCGCATAAAGGCGGAAGTTGACTGGAAAGAGGAAATCGGGGCCATCACCAGGGAGGTGGCCAGCCGCCGGGGCACGGCGCTGCTGTTTGAAAATATCAAAGACTACCATGATACCTCCTGTACCCAACTTTTAACGGGAACCCTCGGTTCCCGGGGACGTGTGCGCATGGCCCTGGGACTGCCCGATACTATGAGGGACAGGGAAATCATCAACTGGTTGAGGGGACGCCTGAGGACTACCATTGACCCGGTAATAGTGAACAGCGGACCGACGAAGGAAAACATACTGAAGGGCGATGGTATCGACCTGTACAACTTGCCTGTGCCGTTCTGGAACCCCCTGGACGGGGGAAGGTATATTTTCACTCTGGTATGTATGGTGACCCGGGATCCCTTTACCGGGGAGCATAACGTCGGCACCTACCGGGGCATGATAGTAGGTAAAAACAAAGTCGCTGTTTTTCTGGCCCGGAGCCAGGACTGGGGGAAACATTTTACCGCCTATGAGTCCCTGGGGCAGGAAATGCCCGTTGCCGCGGTGCTGGGTTGGGACCCGAACCTTTTTATGTGTTCCGGTTCCTCCGTGGTCGGCGAGGAATACAAGGTTTGCAGCGCCATAAGGGGAGAGCCTGTGCCCCTGGTAAAATGCGAGACCAGTGACATCCTTGTCCCTGCCTCGGCAGAGATAGTTATCGAAGGGAAGATATCCACAGACCCTGCCACTTATGTCATGGAAGGCCCCTTTGCCGAGTACCCGGGTTACTACGCCGGAATGCCGGAACCCCGGCCGGTGGTGAGGGTGGAGTGTATCACCCATCGCAACGACCCCATCCTGGTGGGGCTGGTTGCGGGAGCTACCCCTGGTAGATACCCCAGCGATGGTTTCTTCCTCAAGTACTTCTGGCCGGCGTTAATGTGGAGCGGCCTTGAAGATAACGGGATCCCGGGAATAACGGACATTACTTTTGACGGCTGGCCCGAAATTATGAAAGTCCGGATCCACAAGAGTTACCGCGGACATGCCCAGCAGCTGGCTACCGCCATATGGGGTTCGAAGTTTGCCAACCACGGCGGGAAAATACTGATTGTCGTGGACGATGATATAGATATCAGGAGCCGGGAAGCGGTTGACTGGGCACTGGCTTACAGGGTTAACGCAGCCATGGGCGATATCGCTTTCTTTGATACCCTCGGCTCACCCCTGGATCCGAGTGTTCCCATGGAGGACAGGGACATAATAAAGTACGGCCAGAGCAGCTGGCGGCGTATCCTTATCGACGCTACAATAAACTGGGGGCTGGAACCCAGGCCCGAATGGGGAGGAAAGAGGTACCCGCCCCTGGGGACCGAGATTACCCCCGCCATGCAAGAACTCATAACGAGACGCTGGAAGGAATACGGCCTGCCTGATTAATATAATCCATCAGAAACGAATAAGGGCAGAAGTTGATAACTTCTGCCCTTTAGTTTTTTATAAAGGGGGAAAAGCAGCGGGAGTGGGGTTAATTACCTGGAGTTACCGCTGGATTTATTTTTCCGAATCAGTCCCCACGGAACTTTTCGCCGGGGGTATTTCGTCATCAACCCAGGTCTCGTTTTGCAGGACCTTTGTAAGAGAGTGATACCCTTCACCACCGAAGGTCTTCATTTGAGCTATAAGAAGCTCAGAATACTTCAGGCCTTTTGATGCCAGCCAGTCCCGGTGAGGTTTGTCTCCCCGTCCCATAATGTGGCGGGCCAGGTCTGGAGCAGTAATGGAAACTTTATGGCAAACAGCGCAATGATAACTCAATTTTAACCTCCAGATTTACCTTTTCTTACCTGTTTTCTTTTCCTGAAGTTTCTTTTCTTTCAGGGCCTTCAGGATTTTTTCCGGTGTTATGGGCATCTCTTTTATACGCACACCCACGGCGTTGTCTATGGCATTGACCAGGGCGCCCGGGGTTGGTACTGCCAGTCCCTCTCCTGCTTCCTTGGCGCCAAAGGGGCCTTCAGGTTCATACGTGTCCACCTGGAGGATATTGACTTTCGGCATGTCGGCAGCCCGGAAGGGCTTGTAGTCCCTTAAGTTACCATTAAGAATCTTCCCATCCTTAGACTGGTAGTATTCGGTTAAACCGTAAGCGCCGGACATGCATACCGAACCTTCAAGCTGCCCCTCGGCTCCAAGGGGATTTATCGTGGTACCGCCGTCATGGGCCGTTGTGGCGCTGAGCAATGTTACTTTACCCGTTTCCGGGTCAACTTTTACTTCCACAGCCTGGACTCCGAAGCTGAAAGCTGGAGATACCATGCCTTTCCTGTGGGGAGTGTACTCACCGTTGCCCGTGATTTGCTGACCGCCCTTGGACCTGATTACCTCTTTTACCAGTTCGAAGTAAGAAATTCCTCTTTCCGGCCGGTTGGTTATGTGGGCCCAGTGGTCCCTTATATCCAGGTCGTAGACAATATTGATTCCCAGTTTACCGGCAGCGTATTCCAGCAATTGTCTCTTGGCGTCGGCAGCCGCGGCTTTCACCGCGTTTCCGTTCATCAGGGTTTCCCGGCTTGCCCATGCTCCGAGGTCCGGGGGGCAGGTAGCGGTGTCGCCCGTATGCAATCTGACATCTTCAAGGTGTACTCCAAGTTCCTCGGCACATATCATGGAAAGGGTTGTGTTCGAACCCTGGCCTATATCACAGGCCCCTGTAAAGAGATCGACTTTGCCGTCAACGCTGATCTTAACAACTGCCGCAGCGAAAGCATACGGGGTATCGAACCAGTTAAAAATGCCGCCCGCGTTAAATCCGTAACCGGCCACCCCGATGCCGTGGTTCGGCGGAAGTTTGCCTTTTTCTTTTATGAACCCTTCTATCTGGTCTAAACATTCAGGAATGCCGCAGCTCTGGATGAAGGCCTGGTCGGGGATGACCGAGTTCGGTTCCATTGCGTTTTTACGCCTGAAGTCTATCGGGTCCAGTCCGAGGTCCCTGGCCATTAAATCCATCTGGGATTCGGTTACAAAGCATGCCTGGGGCGCGCCGAATCCGCGGAGTGCGGAGGATGGGACCATATTGGTGTAGGCACGGTAGCCATCATACCTGTAACTGGGGTACTTGTAGGGAAAGAACGAGTAAAAACCGGTCACGTATAAGGTCGTAGCCCCCATGGCGGTGTATGCGCCCCCATCGGTTATAGCCCGGACTTCCCGGGCCATAATGGTACCGTCTTTTTTTGCCCCCAGCCTGGTGATGTAATGCACGGGGGTTCGCCGCCTTGTAGCAATAAACTCTTCCTCGCGGGTTAAAATAATCTTTACGGGTTGATGCAGCTTCATAGAGATCAGGGAGGATATAAACTGGGTGGAGTCGAGTTCGAGTTTCCCTCCCCATCCGCCACCGACGTGGGGTTTTATTACCCGGACATCACCTTCTTTCAAACCGAGCATCTCTGCCAGCAGTACCTGTGTGTAATAATTCGACTGGGTTGAAGCCCAAACCGTGAGTTTACCGTCGTACCCAAAGCTGGCAACGGTATTATGGGTTTCCATACACACATGGGCCATAGACGTGCAGAAAAAGGTGTCTTCCCGTATATGGTCGCATTTTTTAAACCCTTCATCCACGTCTCCCCATTCTATATGGCGGGTTACGTTAATATTGAGTTCAACTCCATCATGAATGCAGGGGGCGTCTTCCTTGATGGCCTCCATGGGGTCGAAGACTGCAGGCAGAATTTCGTATTTAACTTTTATCAGGCCGATTGCTTCCTCGGCAATATCCTCGTCAACAGCAGCTACAGCGGCTACAGCATCCCCGATGTACCGAACTTTGTCGCGGCAGAGAATCTCCTCGTCGCAAAACTCGGGAAATCGCCGCCAGATACCCATTTTTTTCCCAATGGTATCTTTGCCGGTGACCACGGCTTTGACCCCCGGAAGATTATCAGCCAGGCTTGTGTCAATGTTCAAAATCTTTGCATGGGGGTGCGGGCTTCGTAATATTTTCCCCCATAACATGTTGGGTAACGTAATATCTGTGGTATATTTAGCAACACCGGTAGCTTTATCAAAGCCGTCAATGTTGGGGACATTCTTACCTATTACAGAGTATTTGTTCATTGCAACTCCTTCAGGGTTACTATTTCTTTTTTCACGCTGTTTCCGTGGAGTGTCCTGCGTAACACACGCGGATTGTTATCAGCCCGGATATGATACATTATACCAGTTTTTTATATATCTAACCTCCAGTGCAGGCTTCCCAGGATTTCATTTACTTCTTAAAAGATTGAACCAGCGGAAAAATGCATTTACACGCGGTTATTGGTATGATAATGGCGATTTATTAGTAGTATTACATTGCACGATATTCCGTCTTAATGCCTGGAACATGAATCATTATCGATTTTGGAATGACTTGCCTGGTTTATGCAAGGCTGCCTGAATGAGTGGACTTTATGAGGTTTTCTTTAAGTAAAAAACAGTCTCGTTAAACTTAAAATAAATGGAGGTTTAAGTTGGAAATTAATATTCTTGGCATTTCAGGAAGCCCGCGTCACGCAAACACGGAAAGACTCGTCGAGGAATCGTTAAAGGCGGCAGGGGAACTAAACGGTGTGAAGACGAAGTTGATATCCCTCGCGGACTACGATTTACAGCCTTGTGATGGATGCGGTTTGTGCAGAGGTGACGTAAAGGGGTCAACTGAAGATGTGGTTTGTTACAACCACCAGGATGCCGATCCCATAATTAAAGAGATTATGAAAGCGGACGGGTTAATCATAGGCAGCCCGGTCTATACCTGGAACGTATCGGCCCGGCTCAAGTGCCTACTGGAAAAATGTGCCCCCTTGTGTCCCTATCCTATGACCGAGATTTCCTACCGCTTGAGGAACAAGGTCCTGGGAGCCATAGCTGTGGCTGGGGGTATCTGGGAAGGACAGGAAGTGGTTACACAGACCCTGTGGCGCTGGGGTTTATCCCTGGGAATGATTATAGCGGGAGCGACCTCAACTGAATATCTCCCGACGAGCTGCCTGGTGGCGGGAATGGCCAGCGGGGCGTTTTCTCCTTCAGTTTCCGCTTTCGACAGTGTTTCCCGGGACGTGAACCCCGTACTGGGAAGGGCTCAGATGACCTCGACCCGGAACCTGGGGAGGAACGTGGCCACGATTTCCCGGATCGTTAAGTATGGACTGAAAGGGCTGGAGGACTCGGGAGAAAAGATTCCCGGGATCGCCACCTACAGGCGGTCCATGGAGAAGCCGGCGCCCGGTTCTTACCTGGAGAGAATGGTAAAAGAAGGCAAGATTACGCTGGTAGAGCCGAAAGCCTGAATACATTTCTTAACCTTATGTGACCGGAATAAAACAGTATATCCACCGGTGCCGGTATGCGGGCAAAATTCTTTCTATTACCGTCAATCACCCAATTACTTTTCAACCTTCCCGGGATAATTATGACGGGGAGGTTACTAACTTGAGAAAAGTACGAAATTGATACATGGATAAAGAGACCGTTAATCGGTTTTATTTAAAAACGGCAAAAGACACCCTGGAAACGCTAAAAACAGGGGAACAGGGTCTTTCCCGTGAGGAAGCACAAAAAAGGCTGCTCCAATATGGGGAAAACCGTCTTACCGAATCGTCAAGGATGCCGGGATGGCTGCAGTTCTTTCTTCAATTCAAAGATGTTCTGGTTATTATCCTTATAATTGCGGGCATCATTTCTTTTGCGATTGGGAGTTACAGGGGTGGGGTGATAATGTTTATTATTGTCCTGATAAATGCCTTTATAGGGTATTTCCAGGAACACAAAGCAGAGCGCATCATGGAATCATTGAAAACGCTGGTTCTATCCCCCGCAAAAGTATTCAGAGATAACGAGTTAACGGAACTTCCCCAGGAGAAACTGGTCCCGGGTGATGTCATATTCCTCGAGGCAGGTGACAAGATACCGGCGGATATCCGCATTATTGAATCTTTTAACCTGAGGACAAATGATTTCTCCCTGACCGGCGAGTCGATGCCCCAGGAAAAACACAGCAAGAGGATAAATAAGAAGTCGTCCCTGGCAGACAGGGATAACATGGCTTTTTTGGGAACCTCTGTCGCTGCGGGCAATGCCAAAGGGGTGGTGGTTGCAACGGGCATGAAAACGGAACTCGGGACGATTGCGAATCTGACCCAGGCCGGGAAAAAGGCGAAATCTCCTTTGCACCTGGAAATGGAATCTATTGCCAACAGGATAACCGTTTTCGCAGTAATTGTTTCCTGTCTTGTGTTCGTGGTTGCGTTCTGGCAGGGCCTCGGTTCGTACCTGGCCCTGGTTTCTGCCCTTGGAATTGCCGTATCGGTCGTACCCCAGGCCCTTCCCATGCAAATAACCGTTGCCCTTTCTAATGGGGTCGCCCACCTTGCGAAACGGAATGCCGTTGTAAAAAAACTTTCATCGGTTGAAACTTTAGGTTCAACTAACATCATCTGTACCGATAAAACCGGCACTTTGACGAAAAACGAGATGACCGTAAAATACATCTGGTTTGATGGTTCCCAGTATGATGTTACCGGAGTCGGTTATGAGCCGGAGGGAAAAATCCTTGACTCCCGGGGCAAGGAACTGACCGGGGAAGAAATCGGTAAAATTGAAATATTGCTCGATACTGCTACCATGGCATCAAATGCTCAAATAAGGGAACCGGACAAGGACCACCCCGGCTGGTACGCTATCGGGGACCCGACGGAGGCAGCGTTAATCACGGTGTCAACCAAATTGGGCATGTGTTCCCCCAGGGAAGATGAGGAGAACCCGGAGCTTAAAGAGTTTCCTTTTGATTCAGAGCGAAAAAGGATGAGTTCCATAAGGCAATTTGATAATAAAAAAGTACTTTGCATGAAAGGGGCAATAGATTCAGTCCTTTCCGTCGGTAAGTATTTATATAAACGCGGTAAAGCTGTTGAACTTAACGACGAGGACAGGGAGATGTTGAATGGTTTAAATGTTGAATATTCAAAAAAAGCCATGCGCGTCCTGGCTTTTGGGTACAGGGAGTTACGGGATGGAACGCATGATTACGATATGGAAGAAGCGGAAAATAACATAACCTTCCTGGGTTTGATGGCCATGAATGACCCTCCGAAGGATGGTGTCAGAGAAGCAATTGATAGTGCCCGTGAAGCGCATATTAAGACCTTTATAATGACCGGTGACCATGCGATTACTGCCCAGGCTATAGGGAAGCAAATCCACCTGTCCCGTGAAGACGAAGATGTAGTGGTGCTTACCGGAGAAGAGTTGTCTGAAACCGGTGACAGCGAGCTTTTAAAAATAATGGAAACCAATGACTCTGTTATTTTTTCGCGGGTTTCCCCCGAGGACAAATTAAGGATTGTGGATGTCCTGAAGGGCAATGGAGATGTAGTGGCGGTAACCGGGGACGGAGTCAACGATGCCCCGGCCCTGAAAAGCGCCCATATAGGTGTAGCCATGGGAGGCATCGGGACCGATGTTGCCAAGGAAGCGTCCGAACTCGTGATCCTGGATGACAGCTTTTCAACCCTTGTTTATGCTATCCGGGAAGGCAGGACTATTTATAATAACCTGAAAAAAACAATAATCGCTTCCCTGACCGCCAATGGGGCAGAACTGACGATTGTTCTCCTGGGTTTGGCTGGTGTAGCCCTGTTCGGCTGGCCGGTTCCCATACTTGTGATACAGATACTGGCCATTGATTTACTGGCGGAAAACCTGCCTCTTACTGCACTTACTTTTGACCCCGGCCCCAGGGATTTGATGACTTCCCGACCCAGGAGGCAGAAAGACCACATCCTGAACCGGGGTACTATGTCCGAAATTCTTTTTTTGGGGCTTCTAATGGGGACGCTGGGTTTTGCTAATTTTGGTTTCTTTATTTACCGCTCCGGAGCGGAACTCACTATGTCCCATATTTTATACCCGAGGGCTACTACAATAAGCTATGTTACCATCGCTGCCTGCCAGTTTATAAACATTTTATCCAGGAGGTATGATTTCAATACCCTGATTGGAAGCGGATTTTGGACGAATAAAAAGCTGCTCTGGACCATCGTTATATCCCTCGGATTAATAACAATTATTGTATACACTCCGAAAATCAACAGTTTCATGGGATTTGCGCCTTTAACCCCTGGCGACTGGATAACCGTAATTATTGCGGCAGCTATTTTCCTGTCGGCCCATGAAATTATTAAAGCATTTAAACGCTCAAGAAGGACTGTTTTAAGCTGACATTTCTGCCGGAAATGCTTGGTGTGCCAATTATTAGCTGACTTGCCTGAACGGTATTGCTTTTTACCCCTGGATATGACAGAATTTACGCCATGCTTGGTGCAATATTAGGTTTAGGGTATGCGGCTTTTTTCGGCGCAAATAACATTTTTGTCCGGAGGGGCGTTCTAAGGGTAAGCTCAAATGTTATCGCCACCCTGACAATCTTTACCGGTCCGGTATTTTTCTTTTTACTGACTCTTGTTACCGGTGACTTGTTAAAGATACCCGGGTTTACCTTAAAAGCGATTATTTATTTTGCCCTTTCGGGAATAGTCCACTTTGCCATGGGCCGCACCTTTGGCTACAGGGCGAACCAGATTCTCGGCGCAACCAGGGCGGGTATTATGACCGGCCTTAATGCCATCGTCAGTATTATTCTGGCGATTTCTATACTTAAAGAAACCCTCACCCCCCTTATGATTCTCGGGATATGTTTTTCCCTGTCAGGCCCTATTATTATGGGACTGAAGGAAGCGAACAATGCCAAGAATTTTGACCTGAAATCGCCCCGGCAATTAAATTCCCTGGACCGGAAGACCTTTTTTAAAGGCATTTTATTTGGAGCGGGGGCCGCTTTTTTCTGGGGCAGCAGCTCAATTTTTATAAAGCTGGGCCTGGAAGCCGGGGGTTCATCCCTTGCTGGTAGTTTCATCGCCTATACTGCCGCCAGTTTCATCGTAAGTTTTTCACTGCTTAACAGGAAAAACAGGGATGAGATAATCAAAGTTGATAAGCAATCATTTAAACTGGCAATGATAAGCGGTTTCACCACGAATATGGCACAAATGCTTCGATACCTGGCATTTAGCTATGGGACCGTTATAGTGGTCAGCCTTGCGAGCCGGACCATGCCTATCTGGACGTTGCTGCTCTCCTTCATATTTAACAGGAAACTTGAAAGCTTCAGCCGCTGGGTGCTGCTGGGTAATGCCATGTTAGTGATAGGGACCATCCTGGTTTTGATGAAATAACCAGGTAGTTTACCTGGTCTGGTAATAATTTCTAACCCTATCGATATATGGTATTCCCCTTATAATTTTTCAGGGAGCATAAAAAACCAATCACGATTTAATTTTTTTTAATTTATCGATTATGTCCTTCCGGAGGACCTTTTTATCTATTTTTGTCCCGCCGCCCACAGTCGGCATGGTCTCGATTATCTCCAGCCTTTCCGGGATCTTGTAAAAGGCAATATCCTTATTGTTAAGGAAACTTTCCATTTCCTTAAAAGTAAGGGGCATCCCCGGTTTTAAGACTGCGCAGGCGCATGCCTTTTCACCCATTACCGGGTCGGGTATTGCGACTACCGCTACATCGGCCACGCTTGGATGTGTAAGCAGCAATGTCTCTACTTCGGTTGGATATATGTTCTGGCCGCCGCGGATTATTACATCTTTTTTCCGTCCTACAATAATTACATTACCGTCTTCATCTAAACGGCCAAGATCTCCAGACCTGAACCAACCATCATCAGTCCAGGTTTGTCTTGTAGTCTCCGGGTCCTGGTAGTACCCACTGGAGCAGGCTGGTCCTGTTCCCCATATTTCGCCGATTTCTCCCTTTTCTACCTCAGAACCATTATCGTGGACTATTTTGATTATGGTTCCTGACTGAGGTTTACCCACTGTGAGGACACGTTTTTCCAAAGGATTATCGGGGTCGGCGATCGTGGTACCCCCGAAATCCACAGCTCCCATCCCATTCACAATTTTTGCCCCGAGTTTCTCTTCAACTTCCACCCCAAGCGAGAAGGGTAAAAAAGCACTACCACACCACCACAACCTGACAGAGCTTAAATCGTATTCATTTCTTACAGGAGACCTTACCATCAGGGTGTACATTGCAGGTACTCCGCAGGTTACAGTAACTTTTTCTTTTTCAATTATTTTGAAAGCTGTCTCAGCTGCAAAATGGTTCAGCATCACCACTTTGGATGCTGCCTGCGGTGCCGCAAAGTAGGCAACGTTATTCACACCAGCCGGCACCGAACCAAGGGCGCATATTACGTCATTTTCCGTGAGTTTAAAAGTATTCACAAAACCCCGTCCCAAAGCAAGCCTGGCTGCCATGGAGTATTCTACGAATTTGGGAAACCCGGTGGTTCCTGATGTGTGGTTGATCATGGAAACTTCGTGGGGTGGATAGCAAGTCGATTTAAAAAATTCATTCTGCTGATCAAATATTTTTTCTTGAGTTATCTTTTCGCTTAAGACTTCAGGCGTATGGTGTTTCTCCAGGGGATCTTGAAGTATATGCATCACTGAAATAGCGCCATCAGGTACATTATCGTCAAGTACCATTATGTATTGAAGGCTTGGCAACTCGGGTTTAATCTGGTTGGCCATTTCAAAATAATCCACCCCGCGATACTTTCCCGGTAAAACGATCCCCCGTACCTTTAGCCTACCCATAATTTCCGCAACCTCTCTTGTTCGAAGATTACGCAAAATGGGCAGACATATCACCCCGGCTTTTTCACAGGCTACCCTGAGCAGGGGCAGTTCAGCTGTATTTGGGAGTTGAAGAACCAGGACGTCGTCCTTTTTAAAGCCGGCCTCCACCAGGGCAAAGGCAAACCTGTTGATTGCCACGCTGGCTTCCTGCCAGGTGTACCTGTTTTTCCCGTCGACAACGGCTTCCCTTTCAGGATAACGCTTTGCGTTCTTTTCCCAGACCTGGAACAGGGTTAAGGGAAGCCACTCTTTCTTTTTGAAGAACTCCTTGACCATTAAGTCGCTATAACGGGTTGGTTTAGACATATCACCGCTCCGATCTAATTAAGTTGCCTGAACAAAATTCTGTTGTCCGGACCTGTAACACAGGGACGTACATCCTACAGGGTTACGGGATTATGAGGAAAGCGGGGGGTGAAGTTCTGCCTAAAGTAACCCTTGGTGGAGATAGGGGGACTCGAACCCCCGACCTCAGCGTTGCGAACGCTGCGCTCTCCCAGTTGAGCTATATCCCCAGGCAGTTAATTATAGCAAAGGGCAGGTTTTTATGGTAGTATAACGCAAAATCATGGGTTTTTTGTTTTCACTTTTACTGGGTTTAATGGGTGTTGGCATCGGCGCCTATGGTACCCTTATTGGTGTTGGGGGTGGGGTGATACTTGTTCCCCTGTTGCTTTATCTTTATCCGCAGGAGTTGCCAAGGACTATTACCAGTATCTCTTTTGCGGTAGTTTTCTTAAATGCGCTGTCGGGAACTATAGCTTACAAGCGGATGAGGCGTATAGATTACAGGACCGGCCTGATTTTTTCAGTAGCGACGATACCGGGTGTAATTCTGGGCGTCCTTGCAAATTCTTTCCTGAGCCGGAATTTATTCCAGTTAGTTTTCGGAATTATGCTTACCGCTATGGCCATTTACATATTCCTGCGTCCCAAGTCAACTCCTGTACGATTGTTTAGAGCTTATGAAGGTACTAAAAGGCATATTGTAGACTACACCGGCCTTGCCTACGAATATTCCTTTGACTTAAGGCTGGGTGTTGTTTTAAGTTTTGCCGTAGGATTCATTGCAGGCATTCTGGGTATAGGAGGTGGTGTTATCCATGTGCCTTTGTTGATAAGTTTGCTGGGCTTCCCACCTCATGTCGCCACGGCCACCTCGCATTTTATTCTGGTTATAACTGCCTTATTTGGAACTCTTACCCATATGGCGGCGGGAGACCTTAACGATGGATGGAAGCAAACATTAATATTGGGCGCGGGAGTTATCATCGGCGCTCAGATAGGGGCAAAGTTTTCCTCAAGGGTAGGGGGGACAACCATTGTTCGACTACTTGCCCTGGCTCTCCTGTTTTTGGGTATACGTCTTCTCTGGCCGTAGCCGAGTTCCGCTTTTTAATTGAGGTTTGAATTAGAACCAGGTTGAGCCTGTTTAGTATGTCATCCCAGGTGGATCCGCTGTCGGTCAATTATTCGCCCACCGGGGCGGCGTTTAAATTATTAATTTTGTTGGTATCCGGGGGGAAGGCTCACCTTTTCGCTTTTGAAAAAACCTCAGGCCATTTCTTTAGAATGGAATCGCGGTATTCCCGTGTGGATCTGATAGGTTTGGGGAAATCTTTTCTCCAGTAATAAGGGCGCGTAGCCAGGACAATCGCCCTGGAGTTGGTAAAGTCACCCTTACTCCTTTTTTCGGGAGAAATGGTTGGGTCAAGGGGGGTGCTCCAGCACCCGTTTATTATTTCAACCGCTGTCGCAGGGTCGCAGCGGGTAGCCATCGCCCACAGGACCTCTTCGTCCCGGCTGGGGTCGATGTCTTCGTCAACAACAATTACCCAGCGCCCGTGGTAGGCGCCTTCTGCCCCAGACATGGCCGCCATGGCAACCTGTTTGGCGTGTCCGGCATATTTCTGTTCAATAGATATGACGCAGAGCAAGTTTGCCCCGCCGGACTTCATGTGCCATACGCCTTTAATCCCGGGTATACCGAGTTTTTCAAGTTCGTACCAGATGTTGCCGGCCCTGATGGCATAGCTGGCAGCTATATTGCCGGGGGGTGTAAGGTTGGGAGCGCCTACCATGACAGGGTCGTTCCGGAACATTAATCGTTTTACGTTGATTACGGCCTCCTGGCGGGCCCCGGAAGCGTAGTAGCCGGTCCATTCGCCGAAGGGACCTTCTTCACGGGACTCGACCTGCGGGGGAGGACAGTCTCCCTCGATAACAATTTCAGCATGGGCGGGAATGGGAAGTCCTGTATATTTACCTTTTATCAGTTGGAGGGGCTCTCCAAGCAGCGCCCCGGATATGGTGTATTCACTTACACCCCAGGGAAAACCCAGGAATGACGGGATCCACACCAGGGGGTGGGAACCGAAAGCTACGGCTACGGGGCAGGACTTTCCCTCGGCCCAGTAGCTCTCTCTTATGAGCCGTCCCTGGTGCCCGGGTGATATGTACAGTCCCACGGTTTTACTGTCGTGAAGTTGAACCCTGTAGGTGCCCACATTCACCCAGTCGCTCTTAATATCTTTCTGTATGACCAGGTCCCCCGTGCCTATATAGCGGCCTCCGTCACGCTGGTGCCATTTAGGCGCGGGAAATTTCAGGAGATCTATTTCACTTCCTTCACATACATTTTCCAGGAGGGGCCCACTTTTAACAAAAACAGGTTCGACAGGGTTGGAATTTTGGAATTTTTGTTTTATACAGCGTACCAGTTCCACGCTTGGAAGGTCTCCGGGCAACCCCAGGGCAATGGCAAGACGTCTTGCCTGGGAAATCATGTTGCTGATTATGCGGTAACCCTTGGGATACCCCTTTATACTGTCAAAAAGGAGGGCAGGCCCATCCATCTCGTCGGAGAGCTGGGTTATGGTGCCTATTTCCTCGTCCCAGTCGGCACCGTCGATTTTTATTAGTTCATTTAAGTCCTCTAACCGGTTGATAAATAATCGCAGGTCCATTCTTAGCCTCCTTAATTATTCCCTGGCAGATGAGGAGTATTAAACCACGATAAATCGTTTAAAAACAAACCGGGGCACGTTTTTGCGTGCCCCGGAGTTTTTCTTTGTTACTGCCGGTATCCAGCGGCGGCAGAGCCTGGATAAAAAGAGTGTTTTTATACCCTGAGAAAAAGGTAAAGTATTATTGTAGAGACCCTATAATTTTTTTCGACCAGGTGAGGGCTTCTCCCCTTAACTTGACCTCTTCTTCGGTCTGTAAATAATATTTCTTATTGGGGTCGGGTATAACCAGGGGGTCCATTCCGGTGGTAGGAACGTCTTTCCTGAGGCTGGGGTTACCCCAGGTGGAGGCAAACATGGTTTGACCCTCTTTGCTCAGCATCCAGTTGATGAAAACCGCAGCGGCATTGGGATGGGCGTATTTTACCGGCACACCAAAACAGCCTGCAGCCGAGGTTATCCGGTTATCTTCCTCGACCAGGGCCAGTTTTATGGGCGCTTTCAGGGTGGTAAACTCGCTGATAAGGTCCGGCAGGGGGGCGAGGCCGATGGCGTATTTACCCCTGACCACAGATTCAGTATGAATGCGGTTATCCCTCTGGATGACTGCTTCCTGCTGCGTTATCAGCTTTTTCAGGAAATCGGTGGTTTTTTCCTCTCCCCAGAGGTTATATATCAGGTGATAAAAAACCGCGTTGCCGGAACCCGTTACCGTGGGGTCGTTAATGGTAATTTTCCCTTTATACTGGGGTTTCAGCAGGTCCATGTAGCTCGTTATTTCGCCGTCTTTTATCATATCGGTGTTGTAAACGATGGTCCTGATGACAGCCCCGATCATGGGAAAGGTAGTGTCGTCTTTATCTATGACGGGCACCTCGTTACCAATCCAGAACTTTCCGCCGGTTACTTCCGGCAGGATGAGGGTCGGGCTGACTTTGCCAAGCACTCCAACGCGTTTCATGGAAGCCAGGAGGGTTGTAGCGCCTGCCCCGAAAACGTCGGCTGAATATATTCCGGCCCTTTGTTCGGTCTGAATCTTTGCCAGTAGTT
>JAUYHV010000087.1 GCA_030689845.1 Dehalococcoidia bacterium | reverse complement strand
GATTTTATATTGTAAGGCCATTTATGAGACACTACACTAGCCATAATGTACACAGAATAATCATTCATAATTATTACTGGATTCCGACTTTCGTCGGAATGGGTAAAAGAAGACGCATTAGATGAACCCTTCATCGTATATGTCTTCATCTATGTACCTTCATTTTTTCTTACCCACTCAGTTTGAGAAGGAACCAAAAATTTGTACTATACCCTGGTGCTTGCCGGGTTTTCCGTGCTTTTTTTATTCTTTTTATGCTCAGCCATGGCTTTTTCGAAAGAGTTCACCGTGGGCTGGATTTTGATGACAGGGGTAACTTTATCGACTACCGCCTCCAGGGTTTTCAGTCCGCACCCTGTGATAAAGGCGACGGTTAACTCGTCACCCTTAATGGCGCCGGTGGCGACCAACTGTTTAAGACCGGCCACAACGACGCCGCCCGCGGTTTCGGCGAAAATACCCTCTGTCTCGGCCAGAAGTTTCATTCCTTCGGCAATTTCCTCTTCGGGGACGGCACAGGCTCCTCCCAGGGACTCGCGGATAACTTTAAGGGCATAATAACCATCTGCGGGGTTACCGATGGCCAGGGACTTGGCGATGGTGCTTGGTTTCACGGGTTTTACCCTTGTTGCGCCTTCCAGGTAGGCGGAAGTTATGGGCGAACAGCCGGCCGGTTGGGCCACGAACATCCTGGTATGGACTTCGTCAATTATATTTAACATACCCAGTTCATTGAGGCCCTTCCAGATTTTTGTGAAAAGCGAACCTGAGGCTACGGGCACAACGGCATTGATGGGGGCTTTCCAGCCCAGTTGCTCAGCCGTTTCATAGGCGATAGTCTTGCTTCCCTCGGCATAATAGGCCCTGATGTTTATATTCACGAAGGCCCAGTCGTAATCGTCTGCAAGTTCGTTGCAAAGGCGGTTCACATCGTCATAGTGGCCTTCGACGGCTATCAAGGTGGGAGCATATATGGCAGCATTAACAATTTTACCCTGCTCCAGGTCGGCGGGGATAAATACGTAGGCATCCATATTAGCCTTCGAGGCATGGGCGGCGACGCTGCAGGCAAGGTTTCCCGTGGAGGCGCAGGCCAGGGCTTTCAAACCGAACTCCCGGGCCTTGGTGGAGGCTACGGCAACAACCCTGTCTTTAAAAGAATATGACGGGTTAACGCAATCGTTTTTTATATACAGGTTTTTTAATCCGAGATACCTTCCCAGATTGTCAGCCTTGAGGAGGGGGGTATACCCGGCATTGATATCCACCACTTCGCTGTCTACAGGCAGGAGTTCTTTGTACCGCCACATGCTGGCAGGCCCCTTTTTTATCCCTTCCCGGCTTATAGTCCTGCGGATTGCTTCGTAATCGTAAACGACTTCAAGGGGACCGAAACAAAACTCGCATATATTAACGGGCTGGTGGGGATATTCTCTGCCGCATTCTTTGCAGCGTAACCCTGTTGCGAAGGACATCTGAACAATTCCTTGTGCGCGTCATTATTATTTTGTTTTATTCAGGTTATTATACATACATGATTAGCCTGTCCGCAAATCCCTTGGGCGGGGCGAATATCTCCCTGAAGCGGGCATCGTTTTGTGTTTGGACACGAGGCTCCCGCGAAACTTATAAGGGGGCTTTCAAATCCCTCTCAATCTCCCTTTACGAAAGGGAGAGGCTCTTCTCCCCCTTTGAAAAAGGGGGATTAAAGGGGATTTTGTGGCGTTTCGCGGAAGGCTTTTGGACACGGAAGGCCCTGACAGGATAAACTAC
>JAUYHV010000083.1 GCA_030689845.1 Dehalococcoidia bacterium | reverse complement strand
TATGGGTTCCACATATATATTTGACTTTCCTAACGGTATTAACAGCAGGTTGCCGCGTATTACCCGGGAGCCACCTCGGCCCCACAGGGCCAACTGCTCCGTTATCACGATATCCTGCTGTATCCTGTTTTCTATCTGGCTCGGCCCGTAGACCAGCCGCTCCTTGGGGTAATGGTAGGCGAGGAGTTTACCGTAGTTTTCCCCATCGGAGCGGGCGGCCAGCCAGCCGATGGTGTTGCTCTTGTTAACAGGTGTAAAGGGAAGCATAAGGAGAAATTCCTCCCGGGTCTCTCCCGGCAGGCGCATAATAATGTAGTAAGGCTCCATCAACTGTTCCTGCCCGGCGTAAAATTCCCGGGGCCTGGCCCACAGGTCCTCCTTGTTATAAAAAACCCTGGCGTCCTGCATGTGATAGCTCTGGTAAACCATGGCCTGGGTATTGAAAAGGTCCACCGGATAACGGAGATGGCCCCGCAAAAACGGCGGCATCTGGTCCAGGGGCTGGAAAAGGTCCGGGAATATGCCCTGGTAGGTCCTGATCATGGCATCGGAGGGATCGGCAACATAGAAAGTCGCGTTTCCATCGTAGGCGTCTATCACCACTTTAACGCTGTTACGCATGTAGTTTATATTATTTCTCAGGGGTTCAGAGTAAGGGTAACGGTCGGTAACCGTATAAGCATCCTGGATCCAGAGCAAACGACCCTCCATCACAACAAGATAAGGGTCCTCATCCAGCAGGAGGAAAGGAGCAAGTCGGTGCACCCTGTCCTGGATGTTACGGTGGTAAAGTATCTTGCTCCGGGGGGTAAGCTCCTTACTGATCAGGATATTGAAATCACCCATTTCCCAGGCATAAAGCAGCCTGCGTATGCCGCTGGCGATGCTGATACCATCTTTGCCGTCATAATGGTTATAGGCATTTTGCTCACCGATAGGGTAGTCGAACTCCTGCGTCTCACCGCCAACAATAACATACTGGTTGGTCTTCTCGCCGAAATATATTTCGGGCCTCGTTATGTCCATTATTCCCGAAGGCGGAATGTCCTTGACCAGCAGGAGGGGCAGCCCTTCTTTGCTAATCTCATTGACCGGGCTTAAGGCAATGCCGTAACCGTGGGTAAACTGAAGCCTCCGGTTGACCCATCGCTGGGCCTCCTGGGGCAGTTTTTCTACGGACAACTCCCGGGCCGACACCATGACCTGCCTGTACTCATCCCCGATTTGATAACGGTCCACGTCCACATCGTTAAAATCGTAGTAAAGCCTTATCGACTGGATGTGGTTATAGGTATCTTTTAAAGGACGGTGGTCCCATAAGCGGATGTTTTTAATCGTAATTTCGTTACCGGTTATATCCGCGGTGGTCGGGGCAGGTTCGGCTGGAAATGATTGCTCATCAACCTTGTCTATCCCGAAGGCTTCCCTTGTAAACTTAATGTTGTAATCTATGTACGGCTGTTCCTTTACCAGTTCATTCGGCTGGACCTGGAACCTCTGGACCATGCCGGGGTATATTCCGCCGATGACAACGGCGGCTGCTATCCATGCTCCCAGCCCGTACAGCGGCCATCGGAAATCGCGGCGATATATCGAGGCCAGGGCTACTATCATAACAACAACCACAATAGACAGCAGTATCCACTGGGCCGGAAGCTTGGCATGGAGGTCGGCGTAGCTGGCGCCGAAAGCAACCCCTCGTTTTGAAAAAACAAGTTCCCACATATTAAGCCTATAGTTCCAGGCAAACAGTCCCAGGATAATGGAAAATAGTACCAAACCGTGTGCCATCACCCTCCGGGCAAAATCGAATTTAATCCTTTGGATGGTATAGCTGAGAAAATATATCCCGACTGTTCCCATCAAAGAC
>JAUYHV010000076.1 GCA_030689845.1 Dehalococcoidia bacterium | reverse complement strand
GTTTTAACCATGCCTCTTCGGCCTTGGGAAAATCATCCCTTTCTTGGAGTCCCCTGGTCTCCTGCCTTTGTCCTGCTGATATACTCATTATTTCACCCACATCCAGCATGTTGGCAACCTCCAGGGCATCGGTCCATTCCTTGTTTTGAATGCCGTTTTTATTTTTCGTGGCCAGCTTGGGAAGGGCATTCTTCTTTAAATCCCTGATTTCAGCCAGCGCCGCTTCCAGTCCCTTCTCCGTCCGGGAATACATGGTGTATTTGGACATGATAGCTTTTACCTGTTTTTTTACTTCGACGGGGCTTGCTCCGGTTTTCCGTCCCAGGGCGGCTTTCAATCCGGCAACCTGTTCCGCTGTCACTTTTACCTTTGGCATACTAACCTTTTTAGCCCTGGCGGCGGCTTCCCTGCCGGCGATATAGCCCTGTCCCATGCAGAATGGCAGTGCCGTTCCCGGCAGCCTGTCCGCTCCATCTTTGCTTCCTGAGCCGGCTTCTCCGACAGCGAACAAACCTTCCAGGTTTGTCTGGCACTTGGGGTCGAGCCTGGCGCCCCCCTGCACATAGTGTGCTCCTGGAGCTACTTCCCAGCCGTCATAGACCAGGTCTATCCCGGCTTCGTCTAAATATTCCTTGAAATACATTTTGCCAACAGCCTCCAGTGTCTCTTTCAGGAGGTTGCGGGGCAGGTGGCGGAAGGTCAGGTAACAGCCCCCGCGGGGCGAACCCCTGCCCTCTATTATCTCCCGCCAGATTGCCCTGGAAAGTTTTTCCCTGGTGGTCCAGTCTTTATCACCCGGGTTATACCTTTCCATGAAACGCTCGCCTTTCTGGTTATAGAAAATCCCGTGCAGGTTTATGTAAAGGTCCCAGCAGTAATTCGGAACGCCTTTCAAAGCCAGTGGCCAAACTGCCACAGTAGGAAGGAACTGGACAAATTCCATGTCAACCATTTCCACGCCTGCCCGGTACATAGCTGCATGGCCGTCTCCGGTTAAGGTGGGATTGGCCGATGTGAATTCGTAGCAGCCCATAAAGCCGCCGGTGGCCATTATGACTGACTTAGCGGCAAAAGCTATGGGTTCACCTGTGTTAAGGTTAATACCATACGCCCCCTTTACAACCCCGCCTTCGCAGATCAGTTCCTGTATAAAACAGTCTTCAACTGTTTTGATTTTACTTGTTTTTACCTTATGCTCAAAGACCCTTTTATATTCGTAACCGGTCATCCTCCCGTCGTAGCCCTCCAGCTTTGGATGCCTGGGAAAGCTGTGACCGGGCATGTGGTAAGGGTCGATGTATGTATCCCCCTTCTTAAGGTATTTTATGCCCCATTCTTCCATGTCCTTCAATGAAGGCAATGATGCCTTTAAATAAGCGTAGACATTTTCCTGGTTGTTCAGGTACTTCCCGCATTTTATGGTATCGTTGACGATAACATCCAGGCTGTCCCCGGGATAGATAGGCGTGGAAAAACCCCACCCTGCCATCCAGGTGGCGGCCCCGTCTTTGCCCAGCAAGCCTTTATTGACCAGGACGGGTTCGACGCCGGATTTTTTCGCTTCCACAGCCGCGTTAACACCTGCCATCCCTGTCCCGATGATTAAGACGTCTGCGTTAATTGTTTCCATAAATCTCCTCCCTGTTTATTTTAAGAATAATCCGGGGTACGTATGGGCTTATTTAATTTTAGAT
>JAUYHV010000071.1 GCA_030689845.1 Dehalococcoidia bacterium | reverse complement strand
TATTAAGGACATGCAAATTACCCGCATTACCGGAGGCCATATTACAGTTCCATTATCCCGAAAACCTCAAAGTAAAAAACACATCACGGGAACGCCTGGCTTTTGATGAGCTTTTTTTACTTCAACTCGGAGTGGTAAAACAAAAGCGAAACTGGCAGGAGAGCCAGCCAGGTAATGCCATGGCTTTAAAAAATGATATTCTCGAAAGGTTTTTGACATCATTGCCTTTCGAACTCACCCGTGCTCAAAACAGGGTTTTACAGGATATCCTTGGTGATATTCAAAAAGGTAAACCTATGAGTCGTTTGCTCCAGGGGGAAGTCGGTTCCGGAAAGACCGTCGTAGCTCTTGCAGCCCTTGTTATGGCTGTTGCCAACGGTTTTCAGACAGCCATTATGGCCCCCACGGAGGTCCTGGTGGAACAGCATTTCCAGAGTTTCATCCGGTTGCTGTCCCAGGCTGGTTTTCAACCCCGCATAAGTGGAAATATAGCAGTTCTGGAATCTCCCCTGGAAGAGCCGATTACCATCGTTTTATTAAAAGGCAGCCTGCCGGTGAAAGCTAAGCGGGAGTTGAAAGGCTTGATTGCTGAGGGCAAAGCCCATATAGTAATCGGGACACACGCCCTGATTCAGGAAGGAGTGGAATTTAAACGCCTGGGTCTGGTAGTGATAGATGAGCAGCACCGCTTTGGAGTATTACAGCGCTCTGCTTTAAGGCAAAAGGGTTTTAATCCTCATATTCTTGTTATGACTGCGACCCCGATACCACGGACACTGGCTTTGACCTTGTATGGAGACCTGGACTTGTCTATAATTGATGAGGTGCCGCCAGGGAGGCAAAAGATTTCGACAAAATGGGTTCTTCCTGAAAAAAGGCAGGCTGCGTTTGAGTTTTTAAAACAGCAAATCCAAAGCGGAAGGCAGGCTTTTGTTATCTGTCCGTTAATAGAGGAATCAGAATCAATTGCGGCAAAGGCGGCTGTCGTGGAGTACACATATCTTTCCCGGGATGTTTTCCCTGAACTTCGCCTGGGATTACTCCATGGAAAGATGAAATCCGAAAAAAAAGAGGAAACTATGCGTCATTTCCGGGATGGAGAGCTCGATATCCTGGTTTCCACGGCGGTTGTAGAAGTCGGAATAGATGTACCCAACGCTACTGTTATGCTTGTAGAAGGAGCCGACCGTTTCGGACTGTCGCAATTACACCAGTTTCGTGGTAGAGTGGGGCGCGGCACGGAAAAGAGCTATTGTCTTCTTTTGGCTGAAGAACCATCGCCCCAGGGCAGAGAACGTTTAAATTTGATAGAAAAAATACACGACGGATTTATATTGGCGGAGGAGGACTTAAAACTCCGCGGTCCCGGAGAATTCTTCGGCACCAGGCAGGCAGGGATGCCGGATTTGCGTATGGCTAAACTGACCGATATCGCCATTCTGGAAACGGCACGCAGAGAGGCAGAGAAATTGTTTGAAAAAGACCCGGGGTTGAAATTGCCGGAGCACCTTCCTTTGAGGAAGGAAATGGCTCGTGTGTGGAAAGAAGGTGGAGAATGGAACTAAGCCTTGTTAAAAACAAGATTGCCGCTCTTATTGAACATTCATTAAGGGAGGCTCAAGAACGAGATTTGCTGCCAAAAGTTCTAATTCCGGAAGTCTTGGTTGAGCATCCCCAGAACCCGGAACACGGTGATTATGCAACCAGTCTGCCGTTGAAACTGGCCCGCTCCATGGGCATGAATCCAATGGCAATAGGCGAAAAGTTAGCTGGAGTGATTCAGGCCGGGGAGGAGATAGAGAAGATTGAAGTGATTCCTCCGGGTTTTATAAACTTCGTCCTGAAAAGCCGCTGGTTGACATCCCAGGTAGAGACAATAACAGACCAGGGACAATCGTTCGGAAGTGTAAATATTGGTGACGGCAAGAGGGTTCAAATTGAGTTTGTTAGCGTAAACCCAACCGGGCCCCTCCACGTCGGTCATGGTCGGGGCGCGATTCTTGGAAATGTCCTTGCCAGTGTCATGGGAGCGGCGGGATTTAATGTTGAGAAGGAATATTATATTAATGACGCCGGGGCGCAGATAGATGCTTTTAAAAATTCACTTTTTGTCAGGTATCAGCAGTCGAGGGGTATTCCAGCGGAAATGCCGCCAAATGCGTACCTGGGCGATTATATGAAGGAACTCGCCGATAGAATTGCCGGGGAAGATGGTAACAAGTACCTGGACATGTCTGTGGACAAAGCGGTTCCATTAATCGGAGAAAAGGGCCTGGGATATATGCTGGAATGGATACGAGAGGATCTAAAACTCCTGGGAGTTGAATTTGACAACTGGTTCAGCGAAAGAACTCTTTACCAGCAGGGGCAATATGAGCGGGCAATGGCTATCATAAAGGAAAAGGGCTTCATTGCGAAAAAAGAGGGAGCCACGTGGTTTGTATCTACTGCCCTGGGCGAGGATAAGGACAACGTGCTTATCAGGGGTGATGGTACACCCACATATTTCGCCTCTGACATTGCCTATCACTACGATAAATTTATTGTGAGGGGTTTTGACCGTGTTATCAATATTTGGGGGGCAGACCACCAGGGGCATGTGCCGAGAATGAAGGCTGCCGCGAGCGCCCTGGATATAAACGCCGATAGATTGAAAATTATTATATCCCAGATGGTATCGTTAAAGCGGCAAAATGAAATAGTAAAGGTCTCGAAACGCAGCGGGGAGCTCATAACTTTAAAAGAAGTTATAGAGGAAGTAGGCGCTGATGCCTGTATATTTTTCTTTCTTTCCAGGACGGCAGACAGCCAGATGGATTTCGACCTGGACCTGGCTAAAGAGCAGTCCGATGAAAACCCTGTCTATTATGTTCAATATGCTTATGCCCGTATTTGCAGCATTTTACGTCTTGCCGAAGAAAAGGGTATTTCGTTTCAGGACGGAGATGTCTCTTTGCTTGTTCATCCGGCTGAGCAGGCTTTAATCCGGAAGATGGTCTTGCTGCCGGAAATTGTAGAGATGGTTGCGCGGGGTCTCGAACCTCACCATTTACCATATTATTCCCAGGAACTGGCAACTTTTTTCCACAGCTTTTACAAACAGTGCAGGGTCATCACTGATGACATGCCTCTATCAAAGGCCCGGCTGAAGCTTGTTCAAGCTGCCGGGGTGGTTCTTTCCAGGACTTTGCGCCTGATGGGTATGACTGCCCCTGAAAGGATGTGAACGATTTGAACAAATCGGATTTGAAAGACTATGCCGTTGTCGGAAAACCAATACGCAGGGTAGACGGTCCGGCCAAGGTTACAGGCAAAGCTACCTATGCAGGGGACCTGCTTTTACCCGGCACACTCCACGGGAAGATTCTCAGGAGTCCCTATGCCCATGCCAGAATTTTGAACATCGATTACAGCAGGGCGATGAAATTGCATGGAGTAAGAGCCGTTGTGACCGGCCGGGACTTCCCCGGCGTGAGATACGGTTTTATGCCTCAGACAAGGGACCAGTTGCCCATGGCTACCGATAAGGTCAAGCATTACGGCGAGGCCGTGGCGGCGGTGGCTGCAATCGACGAAGACATAGCTGAGGAAGCCCTGGACCTGATCGATGTTGAATACGAGGAATTGACGCCTGTTCTGACGATTGACGATGCCATGAAGGAAGGAGCGGTCATTATCCATGACCACATGGATACTAATATTGCCGCATCCAGCAAGATGCATTTTGGCGACGTGGAGAAAGGATTCAAAGAGTCCGATTATATTCGGGAAGAAAAATTCACCACCCAAAGGGTCAGTATCGGTTTTATTGAACCACATGCTGTAATTGTTAACGTTGACAATTCCGGTAATGTATTGATACAGGGTTCGAAACAGAGTCCGTATATTACCTGGCGCCATTTTTGCAGGGCCATGGACCTGCCTTTAGGTAAAGTGAGAATCATAAACCCCTATGTCGGCGGTGGTTTTTCCGGTAAACACGAAGCCCTGGACCTGGATTTTGCCGCGGCTGCATTATCCAAAAAAACCGGTTTTCCGGTAAAAATCGTGCTGAGCCAGGACGAGGTAATAGCAGCTTTCAAGCAAAGGCATGCTAAACACGTTGAGATAAAAATAGGCATGAAGAAGGACGGCACTCTGGTTGCCTGTGAGTGCAAGATGATTGCCGAGGGTGGGGCTTATGCCTCGGTAGGGCCATTTAATATTGTTATATTCGCAACCAGCGGTCTGTTACTGCCGTACAGGATGTCTCATTTTAAGTACGAAGCCCACAGGGTTTATACCAACAAGCCGTGGTGCGGTTCTGTCAGGGGGCAATCCATTCCCATTGCCCGGTTTGCCTTCGAGTCTTTGTTTAACATGATGATAGACGACCTGGGTCTCGACCAGTTAGAAGTACGTAAAAAAAACTCGATTTTGTCCGGCGAATCAACGATAAACAAAATGACCGTGGGTACGGCGGGCATGGTTGAAGCTATCGAAAAGCTGGGGGAAATGATTGGCTGGGACGGCCGGAAAAAGAAAAAAGCCCCGTACCGCGGTATCGGTATTGCCTGCTCCCCGCAGGTTTCGGGAGCCAGGATGGGAGGACATTTCGGGTCTTCTGCCGTTGTGAAGGTGGATGAGGACGGGGGAGTTTGCCTTATACACGGGGGAACAGAAATCGGCCAGGGCTGCGATACTGTTCTGGCTCAGATGGCTGCCGAAGTCATCGGTGTACCCGTTGAAGAAATCAGGCAAATGGAAGAGGATTCGGATGTTGCGGTGCTGGAAGCCGGCATGTTTTCCAGCCGCTGCACTTTCTGGGCGGGACACGCCGTAAAAAGAGCCGCCGAGGACGCTTGTCAGCAGCTTGCCGAGATCGCCGCCCCGTTACTTGAGGCGAGTAAAGATGACATAGTTTTCAAAAATAAGACTGTCTTCAGCCGGAAAAATCCGGGCAGAGCTATTGCTTTTATTGACCTGGTGCGAAACGCCTACTATACCAAAGGGCAGCCGATATACGGGAGGGGTTCTTATTCTGCCAGCAATATCCCCATGCCTGACCTGAAAACTGGGGAAGGGGATGTCACAAATGCCTGGGCCTTTTTCGCCCAGGCTGTTGAAGTAGAGGTGGACCCTGAAACCGGGCGGGTTAAGGTGCTTAAGTCGGTTTGTACAAGAGATGTGGGCCGGCCCATCAATCCTATGTTACTCGACGCCCAGTTGGAAGGAGGGACAGTTTTCACCTCCGGCCAGGCCCTTTACGAAGAGTGCTGCTTCGATGAAAAAGGGCGTCCTCTCCAGAATTCGTTTCTTGACTATAAGATGCCCACCGTTATGGAAGCCCCGGAAAATGAACATTTTGATATAATAACGGATGACCCGAACGGACCTTTCGGGGCAAAAGGAGCAGGCGAAGGGTCCAACGGTACCACCCTGGCAGCCATCGCTAATGCCGTTGAGGATGCCATTGGGGTAAGAATAAAAGATCTTCCAATCACTCCTGAAAAAATCCTGGCTATTTTAAAACAAAGGAGATAACATGACTTACATTCGACGGCTTCCTTCTTTTGAATACGTTTCAGCATCCACGGTAAAAGAGGCCTGTGCCGTTCTGAGTAATAACAAGGGTAAGGTTAAAATCCTGGCGGGAGGCACGGACCTGCTGGTTCAGATGAAGGAAAGAAAGGTAGTTCCCGAGTACGTTATCGGCCTGAAACAAATTAGCGGTTTGAACAAAATTGAAGAAAACGGCAAAGCCGGTTTAAGGATTGGGACTTTGGTTACCCATCACGAGATTGCCAGGTCGCCGCAAATGCAGGAAAATTTCACCTGCCTGGCTAAAGCCTGTGAAAAAATAGGCACACCTCAGGTCCGCAATCTGGGCACCATCGGTGGTAACCTGTGCAACGCAGGACCTTCCGCGGACAGCGCCCCCGCCCTTCTTGCCCTCGGAGCAGTCCTTACGCTTCAGACCGGGCGCGGGGAACGCCAGGTTCCCCTGGAGAAATTTTTCACCGGTCCATTCAGCACTATTCTTGAAGAAGACGAACTGCTGACATTTATTACAATTCCCCATTTAAAAGGTAAATCCGGAAGCGCTTATCATTATTTAACGAAGAGGACTGCCGTGGACGAGACTCTGGTGGGAGCGGCTGCGGCTCTTTCCCTGAAAGCCGGGGACGATGTCTGTGAGGATGTAAAAATAGGGTTGTGTTCTGTCGCGCCTACCCCTATCAGGGCGTTAAAAGCGGAGAGTAAACTGAAGGGTAAAAAGTTAACCGATGGCTTGATAGAAGAGGCTTCCCGTATCGCATCCGGCGAATCCAGACCGCGTTCATGGGCCGAATACCGAAGGGACATGGTAGCGGTCATGGTCAAGCGGGCCGTAACCGAGGCCTGGCACAGGGCGGCTGCGAACAAAAAGGGTTCCGGTAAATGAAAAGGCCCGTCGAACTGACGGTAAATGGAGTCCTCTACAAACTCGAAATAGAACCCCGGAGAACCCTCCTTGAGGTAATCAGGGAAATTATCGGCTTAACAGGCACGAAAAGGGGTTGTGATCGGGGTAATTGCGGGTCATGCACCGTAATAATGGACCAAAAACCCATTGCTTCTTGTCTGGTCCTGGCTGTCGAAGCCCACGGGAAAAACATTACCACCATTGAAGGGGTTGCTGACCACGGGCACCTTCACCCGCTGCAGGAAGCCTTTCTGGAGCACGGAGCAATACAGTGCGGTTTTTGTACGCCGGGAATGGTAATGTCCGCTAAAGCCCTGATAGACAATAACCAAGCCCCGCTGGAAAGTGAAATTAAAGAGGCGATTTCGGGCAACCTGTGCCGCTGCGGCGGTTATGCCCGTATTGTAAAGGCAATTGCTTCAGTAAAAGCCAAAAGCTGAACGCTTCTCCTTTTTGCGGTTCAGGATAATAATTTCCCCAGGCGTAACGGCTCAACCCTGTTTTACTAAAACCTTCCGCGAAACGCCACAAATTCCCTCTTAATCCCCCTTTATTAAAGGGGGATTAAGAGGGAATTTGAAAGCACTTTTATAAGTTTCGCGGGAGCCTATATTAAAAATCACTTGATGCTACATAATATTTTGACAGGCATCTCTGTTGTTGCCTTCTCAAACTGAGTGGGTAAGAAATAATGAAGGTACATAGATGAAGACATATACGATAAAGGGTTCACCTGATGCGTCTTCTTTTACCCATTCCGACGAAAGTCGGAATACAGTAATAATTATGAATGATTATTCTGTGTACATTATGGATAGTGTAGTGTTTCATAAATGGCCTTACAATCTTTGCCATTCCGGGCTTGACCCGGAATCCAGTCTGTTGCTCTGGATTCCCGCTTTCGCGGGAATGACACCGATGGCACTCCCATATGAAGGAACTCTTCAACGAGAGAAACAGATAAAGGAATGGAAAAGGCGGTGGAAAATA
>JAUYHV010000047.1 GCA_030689845.1 Dehalococcoidia bacterium | reverse complement strand
TCAACCCACTGAAGCTCAGACAATCTTGTTGCAGAGGCTTAGATTAAGCCTTCCCCAAAGACTCAAAATTCATGAAATGTAGTGTAAACTTTGTATTGGGAAATTCGTATCTTAGCTATGAAACTGCGGAAGTCGGGCTAGACTGCAACTGCATGCTATGAAATTCCTGAGAAATATCCTTGAAGCTTCGATTATTGTACGACAGAGACTAAAGACATGAGCCGCAGATGAATGGCCTTTAGGTTCCGTGCCTAATTTGGCATCCTAGCCCTTGATGTTCGGGACCCATGTTATCAATAGCTTGAAGTTGAGATAATTATCCACGGATTTGACGGTGTAATGCTCCAATATTGGGCATAACGAGAGGACTATGAAGAAGGCAGCCCACAACGACCCACGGCTTGCCCAGAAGAAAAACCAACTTTTATAGTCACCCGGTGCTCAAGTAATACTCAATCTTCTGAATCTGGCCAGGAAATATGGGTTTGGTGGAGACGGGGGAGAGTTGAACTCCCCGTCCAGAAGAAGACCGCCCGAGATATGCTGCAGGTTTATCCGGCTTCGTTTATTTCATCCCGCCGTCCGGAACCGACCAACCGCGGCAGGACTATCTGAGCTTTTCTTTGACGCTCCCTATCAGAATCGGTCGCGCCGCACCCCGACATTTCGACGCCTGATTCCCACCCATCGGGGTGAGATGGGGTCAGACGGCTGAGGTGGACCAAAGATGGCGGTAATTGACGGAAAAATGAGCAACATTCAATTAGTTTACTCATACTATCCATGCCATACTTTATACCTCAGTAAGAGCGTTCTTTCTCGCCTTTCTCAAGCGGGGCGGCTTATTGGTTACGCCAACTACCGTTGCCAGCGCTGTACCCATATATTGATTCAGGCTCAATCCTTCCGTTTCAGCCCTATATGCAAGTAGTTTATGAAGTGAAGGTGAAATTCTGAGTCTAATTTGACCACTATATTTGCGCGGTCTCGGCTCGGGGACAGGAAGTCTTCTCGCCAGGTTGGATTTTATCCAATCAATTTTAACTTCCTGAATCTCTTTTATGGCTTCCTCAGGTGTATCGGCGTGTATTAAACAATGTGGAAGCTCCGCAATCCTGGCAACCCAATAAGGGCCCTTCCCGTCATCCCATTGCTCAACTATCACGGTGTAAGGCAACTTCGTATAGTATTCTACCTCTTTTTCCATATTGCCTTTAATTACCATATTTAATCTCCATCGTAATCGTAATCTCTTGCCAGTTACGCCTTTTGCGCTTCAATAATCTCTAATAATTCTTTTACGTAGCAGGATTTAACTGGGCTTTCTCTTTTGTAAGGCATCGTCCGCGTTCCTATAATAGACTTTGGATGCTTTGCGCCTTCTTCGATATATCCATGCTGTTTTATTAGTGCTTCGAAGTCACGCAAAGCCACATTTCTGGGATTCCGCCGGATTGCCTCCAGAGATTTTTTGTCGCGAGCCATTGGGCATAAACCTCCTGAACATACTTTGTCTCCTTTTTTAGTTTTCTCCCCCCGGGGCATTTAATAATGTGTGTTTATGGTATCATATATGATACCATCTGTCAATGCTCTTTACCCTGTTGTTCTAAGTCCTTAATGACCTCCTCCAGGATTGATACCACTTCCTAAGCCGTTACCGCGGTCAATACAGCTTCCGGTGCTGGTGGATAGCGTTCCATTGAAACAAGTTTACATTATTCATTCATGGAAGCGACAAAAAAGGCTCCAATCTGTGAGATGGAGCCCGAAAATGTGGGTTTGGTGGAGACGGGGGAGAGTTGAACTCCCCGTCCAGAAGAAGACCGCCCGAGATATGCTACAGGTTTATCCGGCTTCGTTTTTTTCATCCCGCCGTCCGGAACCGACCAACTGCGGCAGGACAATCTGAGTTTTTCTTTGACGCTCCCTATCAGAATCGGGCACGCCGCACCCCGACATTTCGACGCCTGATTCCCACCCATCGGGGTGAGATGGGGTCAGACGGCTGCCTTATTTAGGCTGCGACTGGAACTGCTTCGGCAGTTGTATTTTGCTACCTGTTTAACGAGGTGATAGCAACCTCGGCCTGCAATCCCGATTCAGCGCTCCCCTGTCGAACCCATTCGTCCCCATGTGCTGACCACCCCTTCCACCACTCCCCTAATACAATTTTATAGTTAGAGGGGTGTAAAGTCAATGGCTTGTTGCACGCCGCCAGGACGGGAAAAAGCATAAAGATTTTAAGGGCACTCACAGGCAGGGACGCCTGTGCCACCAGATCTATCGCCCACAGGCTCCGCTCTGTTCTCCGTACCGGGAGACTGAGGCCGAGAGTCCCGGTTTATCGGGACAAGGCGTAGTGCCCACCTGGTTGGACGGGTGTAGTCCTTCCGTGGAAGGACTACACCCGCCCAACTATGCTATTTGTATTCTTTTGCCTTGGTAATCTTGCACAGCCCCGTGCGTAGCGGCCAGCCGCCGCTGATGGGGTTGCAGGCATCGGGGTCGTCATCCGTGACGACATTGATATTGGACTCCCAGAGCCCGTGCAACCAGGGTTCCTCTCCCGGCATCTCGGGGTACCACCAGCCGTGTTCGGCGTGGACAACCCTGGGGTCAATACCCTCCATGAATTCGCATTTCTGCCGGACGCGTCCCCGCGGCGTCTCTATCCACACCCAGTCGCCCTCGCTGATGCCGTGTTCCGCCGCCGTCTTGGGGTTAATCTGCATGATGGCCCAGGGGCGTTTCTTGCGGTGGCTGTCCACCTGGCGGTGCTCCGAATGATAGTAAGGATTGAACCTGCCGCCTGTAATCAGGATATAGGGGTATTCCTTGGCTACTTCGGGGGAGGCTATGGGGCCTTCCGGCGGTTCCTCGTACTTGGGCAGCGGGTCGTAACCCAGTTTCTCAAGTATGGTGGAACGAAGCTCTATTTTACCAGTGGTGGTGCCGAAGCCCAGGGTCTCGTATTTTTTCGGTTCAGGCGGCGCAGAGTCCCAGCCGCCGCTCTTCTTGATGAGTTCTTTAAGGGTGTATCCGGTGGGGGCTAAGCGGTAATCGTAAACCTCCTCCAGGCTCTTCCACGGCCAGTATTTTTCCATCCCCATCCTGACGGCCAGCCCGCGCCAGAATTCGAAGTCGGTCATGTGCTCATACTCGCCTTCGACAACTTTCGCTACCGGAGCCTCGCTGACGGAGATGAATTTCCCCAACCCGAACCCGTCCCAGATGTTGGGCCGTTCCAGCCAGGTGGCCGCCGGCAGGACATAGTCCGCTATTTCCGCCGAAGGGGTCATGAAAAAGTCAATAACCGCATAAAGGTCGAGGCTTTTCAGGGCTTTGTATACCAGCTTGGTGTTAGCCTGGGTGATAAGGGGGTTGCTGGAGGAAGTTATCACGGCTTTCAGGGGATACGGTTTGCCGGAAAGCATGGTCCTGTAAGCCGTGGGAGCGTGGGCGTAGCAGCCGTGTATTTCCCCGGCGCACATGCGGCCCCAGACCCGTTTTACGTTGGTTTCGATAAGCTCGAAGCCCGGCAGGGAAAGGAGTTTGAACCTGTCGGAACCTATTTGCTTGCGTCGCTGCTCGGGAGATAAAAATTCCAGGCCTTCCAGCTCCGGGTGGGGAATCTGCTTGGGGTGAGGACCCTGGAGGACTTCGCCGCCGGGAACGTCTATATTACCGGTTATGGCGGTCAGGGCAAACTTGGCATGAAGGGCCTCCACGCAGTTGGGCAGTTGCTCCATGCCCATGCCCTGGATGGACGAAGCCGGTTTGATGGTGGCGTACATGGTAGCCGCTTCTTTGATTTGTTCCACGGGAACCCAGGTTATCTGGGAGACCTTTTCCAGGGGGTACTGGCTGGCCCGCTCGGCCAGGTCGCTGAAGCCGTAGCACCATTTGTCCACGAACTCTTTATCGTAAAGCTTTTCCTGTATTATGTAGTTGATCATACCCATGATAAGGGCCGTATCCGTACCGGGCCTCAGCTGCATCCACACATCGGCCCTCCTGGCGGAAACGATGCCCCGGGGGTCGGTAACTATGAGCTTGGCGCCGTTCTTTATCGCGTTCAGGGCGGCCCTCCAGACGGGAGGGTACTCCATGGGTATGCCGCCGCCGTGGACGAAGATACACTTGGTCTTGGAATTGATCAGGGGATATATGTACCAGCCGAAGATGGCGCAGCTAACGATGTAATAGGGGCCGTGGCAGATGTTCCCCTGGCCTATGTAGTTAGGGCTGCCCAGGGTATTCATGAAACGCAGGCGGAACTCATCGTGGGTACGGCCGGTTCCGGAAGTATTTACGATGGCTTCCGGCCCATACTGGTCCCGTATCTTGCAAAGTTTTGCTGCTATCTCGTCCAGGGCCTGGTTCCAGGTGATGCGCTGCCATTTGCCCTCTCCGCGTTCGCCGACGCGTTTCATGGGGTAATGGATGCGGTCCGGGTGGTAAAAGTACTCGGCTGCCGCCCTGGCCCGGAGACAGGAACGCACAACCGCGGTGAACAGCTTGGCATGGGGGTGATTCACGTTGGCGTCCACTTCAATAAGGCGGCCGTCCTTCACTCTTGCCGTAACGGCGCAATGGGAATGGCACCACATACATGTGGAATTTTTTTCTACGATCTCGCTCATGTTGCCTCCTTAAGTTTAGTTGATATCCGGAAACCGATAGGTTAGTAACTTTTAACTTTATAAACTTTACACAGCAGCGCCCGCAGCGCCCAGCCGCCGCCGGACTGATTGCAGTGGTCGGGGTCGTCATCAGTGCACACGTTAATATTGGATTCCCAGACCCCGTGCAGCCAGGGTTCTTCCCCGGGCAGTTCCGGGAGCCACCACCCGTGCTGGGCATGGACCACTCTCGGGTCGATACCGTCGAAGAGGCGGCATTTCTGGCGCACTCTCCCCCTGGGGGTTTCAATCCAGGCCCAGTCCCCGTCGGCAATACCCAACTTTGCCGCTGTGGCCGGATTCAACTGTATAACCGGGTCCGGGTGCTGGCGGCGCAGGGAATCTATTTGCCTGTGTTCCGAGTGATACATGGGCATGAACCTGCCGCCGGTTATCAAAATAAGGGGGTACTCTTTTGCCAGTTCGGGGGTCCTGACAGGGCTTTCCATAGGCTCATCGAAATGGGGCAGCGGGTCGAAGCCCATTTTCTCCAGGACAGTTGAATAAAGCTCTACTTTGCCCGTATTGGTGGCAAACCCCACGGTCTCGTATTTTTTTTCGGTAGTGTGAGGCGCGTCGTAGCCGTTTTTCTCTTTAATGAAACTTTTTAAGGTATGGCCGATAGGCGCCAGACGGTAGTCGTATGACTCTTCAAGGGTTTTCCACGGCCAGTGTTTTTCCTGTCCCATCCTGACCGCCAGGCCCCGCCAAAAATCGAAATCGGTGCTGCGATTATATTTACCCTCGACAACGGCGGGAAAGGCGGCTTCGCCGACATCTACAAACCCGGCGGTATCTTCGAACTGCCATAGCTCCGGCCTTTCCAGCCAGGACGCTGCCGGCAGCACGTAGTCCGCCAGTTCGGCGCAGGGCGTCTTCCAGAAGTCCATGACTACGTAAAAATCGAGGGCCTTAAGGGCTTTGTAGACGAGCTTGGTGTTTGCCTGTGTTACCAGGGGATTGCTGGATAAGGTTATCATGGCCTTTACTGGATAGGGTTCTTTTCCGTTCAGTATCGCCCGGTAGGCCGTGGGCCCGTGGGCCAGGCAGCAGGTTGCCCGTCCGATGGGCCTGCCGTAAACCCTTTTCTGGTTGGCGACAATCGCTTCGTACCCCGGCCATGTCATGAGGGGAAACCGGGAGGAGCCGAGCATCTTTAAGTTTTGCTCCCGGGTGACAGCTTCGTTCATCTCGATATCGTAAATTGAAACGACACCTGTATGGGCCGGGCGCATGATGTCCCCGCCTTTTACATCCACATTGCCGGTCAAAGCAGGGAGAATGAACCTGGCATGGAGGGCTTCCATGCTGTTATGTATGTGTTCGATGCCCATCATACTGAAGGTTGTAGCCGGCTTGCAACTGGCATACAGCCGGGCTGCCTCGCGGATTTTATCGGCCGGGACCCAGGTAATGGACGACACCTTATCAAGGGAATATTCGGCTGCCCTGACTTTCAGTTGCTCGAAGCCATGGCACCATTTAGCAACGAACTCGGCATCAAACAGCTCCTCCTGGATGATGACGTTTATCATTCCCATCAGGAGGGCGGCGTCGGTGCCGGGCCTGAGCTGCAGCCATATATCGGCGCGTTCGGCGGTTTCGGAACGGCGGGGGTCGATGACGATGAGCTTGGCACCTTTATTTATACAGGCGAGCATATTGAACCAGAGCCTGTTTTCACCCATGGGAGGGTTCCCGCCTATAACCAGGATTCCCTGGGTCACTCCCGGGCGGGTCCCCGTGTGGTTGGCGGGCCAGCCGAGGACGATGGAAGAAACCATGTTGGTGGAACCGAAGCAGATTGTCCCCTGGCCGACGACATTAGGGCTTCCCAGGAGATTGAAAAAACGGGTGCGGTACTCGTCGTGTGTCCGTGATGTGCCGGCGCTGGAAGTTATGGCTTCCGGCCCGTACCTGTCTTTAATATCATTCAGCCTGGAGGCGATTTCGTCCAGGGCCTGCTCCCAGGGAATTTTATCCCATTTGTTCTGGCCCCTTTCTCCAGCCCGCTTCAAGGGGTAAGTCAGCCGGTCCGGGTGGTAGAACCAGTCCGGGGCATTGATGGCCCGCTGGCAGGACCTCACCACGGGGCGGTATGACTGGGCATGGGGGTGGGCTTCATCCTCGGTAACTTTAACCAGCCTGCCGTCTTCCAGGTGGACTGCAACGCGGCAGTGATTATGGCACCACATACAGATAGAGCGCTTGATTTCGTTGTTACTCAATTTTTTTTACCTTCTCTGTTTTATTGCCTGATCAATCTGGCGGCGGACATCCCGCTCCATGATGGCTTTTCTTTTATCGTGGAGCTTCTTGCCCCTGGCCAGGCCTAACTCAATCTTTGCTTTACCTTTTTTTAAATACAGCTTCAGGGGTATAAGGGTAAGACCCTTCTGGGTCATGGTCCCCGTCAACCAGTTTATTTCCTTGCGGTGGAGAAGCAGTTTGCGGCGCCGGTCAGGTTCATGATTGTACACGCTGCCGGGATCATACCGGGCAATGTGGGAATTTAGCAGCCACATTTCACCGTTTTCGTGCTTGGCATAGGCATCGCGTATATTTACCGCTCCGATTCGTATGGATTTGATTTCAGTGCCGGTAAGGGATATTCCGGCTTCAATGGAGTCCTGGATATCGTAATCGTGATAGGCTTTACGGTTAAGGCTGACAATTTTCTCAGACATAATTGCCGATAGATATTAGCATAAAATTTACTAGTTCTTCAATTAGGAAACTTGCGGAGCGCGCCCGCAGGGATTCAACCGCGCCGCATTCATAGTGTTCCCTGAAAAAACAGGCCCTTTGACAATACCCGGCTTTTTTTACGATAATTACACAGGTTTTGGCGGCCAGGTTTATCCGGGGGAGTTTGCAAATAATTCTTTACATATAATTCTATTAACCGGGAGGAGCAATGCCACAGTTTTATTATGACCACGACCATCTTTACAGCCCCGACCCTCAAAAGACCGTCGAGTGGTACATGCGGGTTTTCGGAGCAAAAAAGACAGGAGAAACCAAGACACCCCGAATGAATTTAATCCACATGGATATCAACGGAGCGCACCTTATCGTTGCGGGTCCCTTCCAGGGAGAATTCGCCCGGGCAAAACAGACGGAGCAGTACGTGGGACTGGACCATTTCGGCTTCAAAACCGAGAACCTGGAAGAGGCAATCAAGGACTTGAAAGCCAAAGGCGTGAAATTCCTTCAGGACCTCACGGTAACGCCTTCCGGAGGTAAGATAGCCTTCCTGGAAGCCCCGGACAACGTCCGGATAGAACTGACGGAGAGGCCGTAGGGAATTACCCGCCTACTTTTGCCGCTTTAATCCCGACTGCCGGTTGAACCCGGTACCCTGAGGCCCCTGATTGTTATCCCTCCCGTGGTGACGGGACCAGGGAAGCTGTGGCGCTGCCTGCGTATAACCGATATCCACCTTTTCTTTACCTGATTCGGATAAATGATATAGAATAGTCCCCATGGCGCATTTATCCCTACAAGCAGTAGTGTAAAAGGACATGAAAAAGAGTAACTGGATTTATTCCCTTGCGGCAGCTCTCCTGTTTTTACCTCAATGGATTATCATCCCCCAGGCGGCCCGGGCAATTGACGGAACCACGGTGGAGATTGGCTCTGCCGTCACCCGGACGGGAGGCGTGGTTGAAGTGCCGATTACCGTAAAAAATGTTACGTCTCCGGCCGGTCTCGGAGGATATGATTTACAAGTAAGATACGACCCCCTCAGTTTACGGATCAACAGGATAAGCCAGGGAAACCATCCCTACTTCGGAGCCCCGATACAAAATGTTAACAACCTGGAAGGTGTTGCCTATATAAACGGCTTTCATGCCCGCATTCCCGGCCCCACCGGAGATATAAACCTGGCCGTATTTGAATTTACGGCCCTTAAAAGCGGAGAATGGGAGTTAACGCCGGGAATAGTGACCCTGGTGGATACCCAGGGCAGTGACATTCCCGCTTCCCCGGCCAGCGGCAGGATAAAAGTCGACCCCGGTCCGGCAGTGGAAGCAGCCTCCTCATTTTTGCAGGTCAACATGGCTGCAAGCTTACCGGTTATCCTCAGGGACATGCCAGGGAACACTTCGCCGGCGGGTTACCGCTTCAAAGTCAGCTTTTCATCACCCGAGGTGAAGATCACCGGTATCAGGGGGGGGGACGGCCCGTATAACAGCACCCCTGATTTTAAAATCGATACCGGGACCGCTTCGGTGACCATAGCTGCGGCAAGCCCTCCTTCCCCTGTTCCCGGCGGTGTGGTAACTGTGGCCAATATTGAGGTGTTGGCGGAAAAGGCAGGCAAGTATACCGCCGATGTTTCGGTTGAAAAACTCGAGGGCGCGGGGGGTGTTCCTATAGTTCCCAAAGTAATCCAGGGACAGGTATGGGTATTCCCTCCGGCTACCATAGAAGGCCCGGCAACAAGCATTACCGAAGGGGAGTACGCTGCGGTTCCGATACAACTTAAGAACGTAAGCAGCATCCTCGGTCTGGGAGCTTATGAACTTGAGTTGAATTATGACCCGAAGGCCATCAAGGTGCACCGGGTCACCGACTGGCCCATGCCGGACAAGAGTTATGTCCAGGCCTCTTCCGAGATTTCCGACGGTTTGATAACAGCGTCAGGCACGATAAACAGGAAACCCGGACCGGTAGGAAACGTTTCCCTTTTAGAACTGATCATCCAGGGTTTACAGGCGGGGCGTTACCCCATCGATATTACCGTCAAGCGGTTGACTGATACCGACGACAGGCCCATAGAAGCTGCCCCGTCCCCTGCCATCGTAACTATCAGTCCTTTCACTACCGTGGTAATAGGTTCAGTTTCGCTGCAGGTTGGAAAAGCAGGCAGGGTGCCAGTGGCTATCAGGAATTACGCCGACCAGGCCGGCCTGGGAAGCGCTAACCTGGAGATAGGGTACCCCAGGCAAATGATGGAGTTTATTTCGGTAGAGAAAGGCGATGTGGACCTGGCGGATATCTCCCAGGTGCAGCCTCCTGAGCAGGATAATGCCATCGGGAGGATTCTCTTCAGCACCGCCCCGGCAGCCGGACTCGGGTCCAGGGACGAGATTGTCCTGGCATACATCAAGCTGATGCCCCTGGCGGAAGGAGAGATTACCTTAACCCTCCGGGCTGGCAGGCTGCTGAACAGCGCCGGCCAGCCCCAGGCTGCCAGGGGGATTCAAGGTGTGATTACAGCCGGGTCACCTTTTAAAATCTCACAACTGGCGGTATCTCCGAGATACCCTGTTATTAAAGACAGCTTTAAGATTACAGCGGTTATTTCCAACGCCGGGAATGCCGCAGCGGTCTACCCGGTGCGCCTGTGGATTGATGGGGTTATGGAAAAGTCCGGGAGCGTTGAACTCGGAGCAGGGGAAACGAAAAACATGTCTTTCGACGTGACCAGGGAAAAACCCGGGATGTTCAAAGCTAATTTTGGAGGAAAAGGCCTCCTTTTTAACGTGGTCGATCCGGCGGACCTGACATTGGCCGCGCTGAAGGTAAATACAGGAAGACCCGGAGGAACAACTGCGGTGTCGGCTACCGTGGAAAATAACGGGGATGTGGAGGCGTTATATCTGGCCGTTCTTAAACTTAACAGGGCGGAATTCGATTCAAAAGAAGTGGCCCTGAAACCCGGGGAGAAGAGGGAAATAGTTTTTCCCCTGGCGAACCTTCCCTCCGGGAGCTATTCCGTTGACCTGAACGGGTTATCCGACTCCTTTTCCGTCACCGGTAGCTCCGGGCAGATATTTTCCCTTACCATGTTCCTGGGCATTTTTGCCGCCCTCGAGGCAGTGTTTATCATAATTTTAATATACAAGTCCGGATGGTGGAAAAAGAAAGAGGCGACGGGTTAAACCAAGGCGCTTATACCGGGTTGGCCGTCCGGGGTTGACGGGACTTATTTTGACGGTTCAGGTCGCTGACGGTATAATTTAAGCCGACAGCGGACAATCACGACCCCCGTGGGGGTATTGTTTTGCGTTCGAAGCATATTTAATAACGGAGGAACATTCAATGGAGGTATTAAAAACTGACTGCGCGTTATGCGTAAACTGCTGCGGCGTCAACGCCTACGTGGACGACGGTGTTCTGGTGAAGGTGGAGGGAGAAGAAGAGCATTTTCTGAACAAAGGTAAGCTGTGCCCCAAGGGTGAGCACCTGACGGACTGGGTTTATGCGCCCGACCGGGTAAAATACCCCATGAAGAGGGTCGGCAAAACTTTGAAAAGGATTTCATGGGACCAGGCGCTGGACGAGATAGGCTCCAAGCTACAAGCGCTAAAGAAGCAACACGGCGCCCATACCATGGCCATTTATACAGGTTCCGTGGGCGTGGAAAACATAGAACTGGCAGCTTTCATGCAGCGCTTCCGGGGCGCTTACGGCAGCCCCAATTTTCTCTGCGTGGAAAGTATCTGCTACCGCGTGCGGATACTGGCCCGCCAGATAACTTTCGGCCGCTACCCGGTGGAAGAACCGGAGAAAGCCAGGTGCATCATTCTCTGGGGTGCAAACCCGGATGCTTCCCTGTGGATGACAGGAGTGCATATTCGCAACGAGGTAAAAAAGGGATTAAAGCTTATAACCATCGATCCCCGGCGGATTCCCCTGGCAAAATTTGGCATTCATATCCAGCCCCGTCCCGGAACCGACTGCGCCATTGCCCTGGCCATGATGAACGTCATCATCGAAGAGGACCTCTGGGACAAGGAATTCGTAGACAAATGGACCGTTGGATTCGACAGGCTGGTAGAGCATGTCAAGGAATACACACCTGAAAAAGCAGAAGAGATAAGCGGCGTCCCGGCAATTGAAATCCGTAAAATTGCCCGTATTTTTGCCACCACTAAAGGGGCCTGTATCCTCCAGGGCGTCTGCTCCATGGACCAGCAGATAAACAGCCTGCAAAACTCCAGGGCTTTCGCCATTCTCCAGACTATTACAGGCAATATCGACGTTCCCGGCGGATGGGCAACCACACCCCTCCTGCCCCTGACCGACCTGCGCCTGCCCCTGGACGAGAAACCCATCGGAGCCGACGAATACCCCGTGTTTTATAAGTTCGGCAAAAGGCCGGCTCCCTACGGTCAGGCAATGTTGCTGACCGAAACTATCCTCAGCGAAAAACCTTATCCTATCAAGGCCCTCCTCGTGGGCGGCGGCAACCCGGCTCTCGATTTTCCCGACACGAAAAAATTCCTCGAAGCCGCGAAAAAACTCGAACTGCTGGTAGTCATCGATCCCTTCATGTCCGAGACGGCGGACCTGGCTGATTACGTCCTCCCCGCCTGCACCTTCCTTGAAAAAGACGGGGTCGGTGGTTATCCCTATGGGCTGATGCATGGAACCTCGTACATCATGCTCCGGAAAAAGGTTATAGACCCGCTATGGGAAAGCAAGGCCGACTGGTGGGTATGGAGCGAACTCGGCCACAAGATGGGCTACGGGGAGTATTTCCCATGGAAAACCGACGAGGAAGTCGTAGAGCACCTTTTCTCCAAGAGTGTTATCACCACCAAGCAGCTTAAGGCTAACCCCGGAGGGGCTTATTTTGGTGAAAAAGTATACAAAGTTTACGAGCAGACCGGCTTCGGGACTGAGTCCGGTAAAATAGAGATTTTCTCCGCGGGACTGGAGAGGTTCGGTTTCCCCGGACTACCGACCCACATTGAACCGAGCCAGAGCGCGGTTGCCAATCCTGAGCTTACCAAAAAGTACCCTGAAATATTGCTCACCGGCGCCAGGCAGATTGAATATATCCATACCCAGGGGCATAACCTGCCCGCACTTCGGGCCATCAGGCAGGAACCCGAGGTCGAGGTTCATCCCGCCACCGCTCACAAATACGACATAGTCAACGGGGAAATGTGTGGTATCGAGACACCCCGGGGGATGATTAAGATGAGGGCGCTGGTAACCCAGGATATACTGGAAGGTGTCGTCAGCATTCCTCACGGCTGGGCCGTGGCCAATGCCAATATCCTGACGGATATTAAAATGAAGGATGCTATCGTGGGCTACCCCGAGACAAAAGCCATCGCCTGCCGCCTGGTTAAATTATAAGCGGTCTGCCGCAGGCAGCCTGAAGTAAAAAGGGTTTTAACGTCCGAAAGGTTGGGGATTTTGATATCGCCGGGGGCATATCATTAATCTTCAACCTGTTCGGTTCTATCTCATCTTCCGAATGCCCGCTTTTGCACAATGATAAAAAAACTGCGTATACACGCCTCAGGCGACAGAACCGAACAGGTAATCGACATAGAGGATGCCAGGGCCTGGAACTACTATGACCCAACAGCGCTGGTGGTGGTCGAGAACGAAATGGTCCGAAGCTACGGGGAACTCGTGGATATCGCCTCTCACGCCAGGTTCAGCGGCAAAGACATCCTCGATGTCCATTTCATGGTAACCCTGACGGGGGGATAAACAGGACTCGAAGCCTTTAATTGATGAATTAAGCGCATCCTGACAAAAAGGAGCGAATTCCGAAATGGAGTATCCCCAAAAAAGGTGGTTGTAGACGCGGTTTCCCATTACCAGGTCATAAAAAGACGCTCCCCTGTCATAGGTGTTGGTGTGCTCGCCGGGGGGATAAATTGAGTAGATATGGGGTTCAACCACTCTGAGAGTAATTTCACTCTGGAGTAATGCTGATAACACCTTTTCATCGATCATTGTTCTACTCCTTCCACGGATGGTCCAATTTATTACTCTGCTCTTGTCCCTTTACACAAACGCCATACCAGAGTAATAGCCGGAGAGGCTGCCAGCGCCACCAGCCCGCTGAAAAAATAAGGCATGACAGTCGATTGCCCCAGGTGCTGTGTAAACGTGCCGCTGACCACGGCGCCTATAACCACACCCAATGAGAAAACGGCATAAAACACGCCGAAAGCTTTGCCCCGGCTGCTCCACTGTACCGCTTCGGCTGTAAGCGCTGTCACGGCAGGAAAAATAATACCGAAACCGAGGCCGAAGACGCCCATTCCCAAAACGCTGCCTGTAAACCCCCGGGAGACCCAGAGAACTGCCATACCGGCGGCTACCAGTAACAGGCCGGCCACCATTGGGGCCAGCCTTCCGTGACGGTCGCTCAACCGGTTAACCGGTGTGGCCATGGCTGCCATGGCCACACCGGCAAAGACGGTGAACGTCAGGCCGGTCCGGGTAGCCGATTCACCCCGTTCCGACATGATGATGGGCAGGTGGGTAACCAGGGTGCCCAACCCGATGGTCAAGGCCAGCGCTGCCAGGTACGAAGTTATCAGGCGGGGGATACGCCAGAAGGCCTGGGAACGTTCCGGGGCAGTCCGGCCGGACTTTTCCCCCGGAGGAGAAATCCACTTTGCTGCGACAAAGAAGAAGAACAGGAAGGTACACAGCATCAGGGCTGAACTCAGTAGGAACACGGCTCCGGCGCCGTGGTTATCCCTCATGACACCGGCTATTAGTGGGCCGATCATGGCTGCAACTGCGATGAAAGCCCCGCTCAGACCCATAGCCCGCGCCCGCTGGTCAGTTGATGTCGAGTCTCCCATAATCGCAAAGGCGCCTGGGGTGAGAACAGAAGCGGTCAACCCGTGAAACCCCCGGGTTAACATTAGCTGCCGGGGTGTCCGGGCAAGGGCATAAAACAGCAGGGCCAGGGATGTTGCCAGGAGGCCGATGAGCAGGGGACGTTTCCTTCCCCACCTATCGAGGACCGCCCCGGCTGCCACGTTACCTACCAGGTTAGAGGCAGAGTAAATTGCCACGATAATCCCCACCATGGCGCCGGAGGCTCCCAGGGACCGGGCGTAAGGGGCTATTACCGGGAACTGCATAAAAAGGTCGAGGAAGGCAACGAGGACGATCCCCCGGGTAGCCCACAGCCCTTTAACTTTTCCCGGCTCCCCGGGTGGTATATTCTCCGGCATAGCTATCGATTTAAACTTCAAAGGGCGTTGTCCCGGAAACAACGGGCACCCGAAAATGTATTTCCTTCAAATGATTGACCGCTGGCATCCCAGCTTGAAACACAGTGTAAATTGTTCCAAATTGGATGATAATACACTGTCAGGGCGGCGTATGGCAAATCTAATTTAACAGGTTGGGATACCCACAGTCCCCCCTGCCGGTCCTCGCCCCGTTTCGAGCTTTTCAATGCCTGAAAGGCCTCCCTTTGAATACGTCCGACATTGGTTGCGGGCGGTATAAGTTTATCTCCAGGGCGGGCTTGAAAACTCCGTGCGGGGTTACGGTTGACAAGACAATACTGTCCCCATAAAATGGTTTTGTCGAAGCGGGTGGGGCATTAAAATTATGGGTACCAACCCCTGTTTGAACGGGTAATTCGAAATATCCCCCATTTGGGTACAAAATAAGGAGCGATACAATGGTTGAACGAGTTTCAGAGCGAAAAAGGGAACCCGAGCCCCAGGAGACTATTTACGACCAGGTGAGGGCAATAGATAATGAAAGGATAAAGAGGCTGTGCGAGGGTAAAGTTGTTATTAAAGGCAGCGAGATACCCTGGGAGCAGGGCAGGCAGGGACTGATGAAGATCTATTCCTGGAACAAGGAATGGGATAAGCAGGGGGTTACCGGGTGGCGCATTTTTATTAACCGCGTAAAGAAGCACGGCGGCAAGCATGTGCACCAGGGGGGCATGGGGCTTTTCGTCCTCGGCGGCAAGGGTTATACCGTGGTGGACGGGGTCAGGTACGATTGGGAAGAAGGAGACCTTATAATATTGCCCATCAAGCCCGACGGTTGCGAGCACCAGCATTTCAACGAAGACCCGGAAATACCCGCCGATTGGATGGCTTTCATATTCACACCCCTGCGCGATCCCGCCGGAGTGGAATTTGCCCAGAGGGAAGACCACCCGGACTGGATGGGCGCCAAAACCCCGGGTAAGTAATGTTTGGTGGGATAGCATTATGTCCGACTATGTTTGAAACAATTTAATAGCAAAATCTCACTTTGTTTCGAGCGTAAGGCGAATGGGGTGCCCCCGGTCATTTTCCACTTACCAGACTTGACAAAAACCTTCAGAATGAGTATCTTCATTGTAGATACATTGAATGGAGGTTTAACATGAAAACCCGTGTCCAGAAATGGGGCAACAGTCTCGCTTTGCGTATACCCAAATCTTTCGCTGACGAAGTTGGACTCCAGAGAGAAACGTCTGTAGAATTATCGCTGGCAGATGGGAAACTGGTTATCACACCTGTAAATAAACCGAAGCCGACCCTTAAACAACTTCTGGCAAAGGTCACTATAGAGAATTTGCATCACGAGGTTGATACCGGTACGGCCGTAGGGAACGAAACGTGGTAAGCTCACGGGCTTATGTTCCTCAATGCGGTGATGCGGTGTGGATTACCTTGAACCCGCAGGCAGGCCACGAACAAGCCGGACGGCGCCCTGCCGTTGTGCTCTCACCCAAAAGCTATAACGGCAAGACAGGGCTTGCTATCCTCTGTCCCGTTACCAACCAGGTCAAGGGTTATCCATTCGAGGTACTTCTCCCGGAGGGGATGCCGATAGCGGGGGCAATCTTATCCGACCAGGTTAAGAGTTTAGAGTGGCGAGTTCGAAACGCAGAATTGATATGCGCCTTGCCGGCAGAGACAATCTCGGAGGTGCGGCAGAAGTTGGTTACGTTGTTAGAGAAATAGGGAATGTGCTAAATGAATATTTCAAATCTCCGAACATCTCAAATCTGGTGTATCCGGCATAGACTTACCAGTCGGTACGGATGATTGTCCAGGAAAGGTCCGGTCACTCCAGTAAATAGATTCCACTCGTTACTTATTCCCCTGTTTCCACCGGACGACGGTTAACAGATACGGCAGGGTTTGATGAGTAGTCAGGCTTGAAACCTAACCCCAAATCTGAAAAAGGGACTCTTGTAAAAGTTGGGTAGCAAACGGGTAGCTAAAATGGAAATTACGCCCCTTTTACGGTAAAATTCCTATTGAGGAGGGGTGTCCGAGTGGTTTAAGGTAGCGGTCTTGAAATTCTATGTCAGCTATGTTAAAGGGTGTTGTTAGATACAAAACAATGTTTATAGGTCAATCGGCAATAATCCGTTTTGTATCTATAGTTGTTTTGGGTGGTATTCCGTACTTATCAGTTTAACGCCAAATTAACGCCAACTATTTAGCTACGGTTTGAGCGTGAGCCGGTAACGATAAAGGGAATTATTGGACGCCGTAAAAAAGCAAGTTGACAGCGCCCGCTAGTTGGCTTATGGTATGTAAAAAAGGGGGTAAAGTTATGGCACAATGCAAAATGTGCGGGCGGAAGGGTTTGCTCCTCTCAGTAAATGCGGACGGACTTTGCAGGTCATGCGACCCCATTGTGGTCATGGACGTTCAGCAGAGGGGTCGGATTATCAAAGACTCTATGAAACTAATTGAAGAATCAAAAAACACGAAGACGAGAGTATCACGCTGTGACCTTCTCATACAGCACGCTCAGGCTTTATTAGAATATGAACGCAAAGGGATTCCGCTTAATCCTTCTCCATCGCAGCTATTGTCACAATATACTGCTATTCGTGCTCAATTAGCAGACGAAGAAAAGAACGATTATTTTGCGCTAATGGAAAAAATTGAACGTGCCCGTTCCCAGCAGCGCTATTATCAAGC
>JAUYHV010000044.1 GCA_030689845.1 Dehalococcoidia bacterium | reverse complement strand
AAAAACTCAAATTTATCGTTCAGGCTGCTCAAAAAGCTCCAGATGCGAGGCGTCGAGAAGCGAGGAACGAGGCGTATTTTCATATACGCCGCAGTGACGAGCTTTGATGCCAACAAAGCAGATGGACTTTTTCAGCAGCCTGTTTACTTCACATACATCTTGCCGACCATCATGTGATGGCCGAAGCCGCAGTACTCGTTGCAGACTATGTGGAACTCGCCCGTGGTGGTCGGCGTGAGCGTGAGCACATAGCTGTAGCCGGGCAGCGCCATGAAGTTCATGTTTATGGGCTGGAGGGAGAAGCCGTGCAGTATGTCCATGGACGAGACATGCAGCCTGTAGGTCTTTCCCTTCTCAAGCTGGAGTATCGGGTACCACTGCCACATTGAAGCCTTCAGGAACACATCCTCGGACGGGTCCGGGTGAACGACGGGAAAACCGTTCTCCTCGCCCACCTGGTACTTCGCTACCATGCCCTCGACAAGCTTGTCATAATCCTCCGCGCTTACGGCGTATGTCTCCGAAGGAGGGTTCTGAGGCCCGACGAAATGGTAAATGGGCATGAATACGAAGGAAACCAGCATCCAGATAAGCGCGACGGTTACCCAGATCCTTTCGTCCTTGCTGAAAGGCTTCCACCATATTCTTTCCGGTTCATGTATCGCCATTCTCTTCTCCTCCTTAGGGGGCTATAGGCAGTTTGGGGATGGTCATTACCTCGTAAAGCCCCCAGACCGTATAGATCAGTGTCGGTACAACGAGTCCGAGTATCAACAGCAGCCAGACATTGTCGTAAAACCTTTGCCCGGAAGGGATCGGGCCTTCCTCCCTGTTAGCGTGCATGGCACTGCCTCCTTTCAGTTAATGTATCGCTACTATACCTACGGCGGCTGCGGTAAAAAATGATTTATATCAGCTTCCTGAAAATGTTTTAAACGCGTGGAGAGAGAGGCGACATAGAGACGCCGGGGGTGCGCTGCGCCCAGGGTAGCGATATGATTTTTCAAGAGATTATGGAAACTTTAGCATGTTTTCCGGGTTTGTCAACCGGGGGTGACAGGCCCGATAATCTCCCCCCGCCCCTCTTTGGAAAAGAGGGGGTAAAAACGAATAATCTCACCTTGTCCCTTTAGAAAGGGTAAAAACGCCTCCCCCTTTTTAAAGAATGCCCCCTTTTCTAAAGGGGGTAACGGGGGATTAGGGGATTTAGGGGGATTTATTATATGACACCTCCCCTCCCTCCATGGAAGGTGGGAGGGGACTAAGGGGAGGGTGAAAATGACGGGAGGGTTAAATAAGGGGTGCGTGAAAACTTTTTCACCCCCACCCTACCCTCCCCCATCAAGGGGGAGGGTCTTATTCAGTTCTGACGCTCCGCA
>JAUYHV010000039.1 GCA_030689845.1 Dehalococcoidia bacterium | reverse complement strand
TCTTCTTTTACCCATTCCGACGAAAGTCGGAATCCAGTAATAATTATGAATGATTATTCCGTGTACATTATGGTTAGTAAACGCAATGGAACACAATATGTTGGTTTCACGGGGGACCTTGTTCAGAGGGTTTATGCTCATAAGCATGATTTAGTTGAAGGATTCGCCAAATAATACGGTGTACATCTGCTGGTATATTATGAGCCAGGCAGCGATTGTGAAGGAACTCTCCAACGAGAGAAACAGATAAAGGAATGGAAGAGGCGGTGGAAAATAGAATTGATTGAAAGAGGAAATCCAGAATGGAGAGACTTGTACAAAGATATTTTATGGAATTCTGGATTCCGACTTTCGTCGGAATGGATAATTTCGTTCGTCGGAATGGAAACTTTCGTTTGATTGGACAGAGTAAGGATGGGTTTACCCACTTAAAATGAAAAAGATCCCGAATAATATACAGGAGTTTATTTATGGCTGACGATTTGAGAGACTGGCTGGTAAAAGTTGACAAACTGGGTGACCTGGAAAGGATAGAGGGAGCAAAATGGGATACTGAAATCGGTTGCCTTACTTCTATGAACTGGAGGCGACAGCCGTCTCCCGCCCTCCTTTTTAATAAAATTCCCGGCTATCCTCCTGAGTTTCGGGTGGTGACGGGGTCGACCCGCACCCCGGGGAGGGTGGCTCTGACCTTCAATTTGCCCCAGGGTCTTAAAGGCCTGCCTCTGATGGATGCTGTCAGGCAAAAAATCAACGAATGGGAAAGCGTTCTCGAAAAATACCCCCCGGTAATGGTTGACTCCGGTCCCGTTCTGGAAAACGTCCTTTCGGGGGATGATATCGACCTTTTCAAGTTTCCCGTTCCCAAATGGCACGAGGAAGATGGGGGGCGCTTTATAGGCACCGGGGATGCTGTAATAACCAGGGATCCCGAAACAGGTGTCGTCAACGTGGGCACTTACAGGGTCCAGGTCCATGATAAAAAGACACCGGGTATTTATATTTCACCGGGAAGGCACGGCTTTTTACACGTGCAGAAAAACCATCTTGAAGGTAAAGCATGCCCTGTTTTGGTCTCGGTGGGGCATCATCCCCTGGTTTTCCGGATTGCCTGCCTGGAGGTCCCGTTCGGCATGGAGTATCAATACATGGGTGCCGTGAGAGGCGAACCCATGAAACTGCTCAAAGAGGAAGTGACCGGCTTGCCCTTCCCTGCCGATAGCGAGATAGTTATCGCTGGTTTTATTCCCCCCGATAAGAAACACGCAGAGGGTCCCTTTGGTGAATGGCACGGTTATTATGCCAGCGGCGAGAGACCGGCGCCTATTATCGAGGTACAGAGGATTTATCACCGCCACAACCCTATCATAATGGGTTCACCGCCCGGACGTCCGCCCAGTGACTCCAGCTACTACATGGTATTGATGAGCGGTGCCATGATCCACAACGAACTCTTGAAAGCCGGTATCCCTGACATAAGGGGAGTCGGGTTCAGCGAAGTGGGTCTGCAGCAGTTTATTACCATATCTATCAAGCAGCGCTATGCCGGGCATGCCAAGCTGGCGGCCCTTATAGTTTCCCAGTTGCGCCGGGCCTCTTATATGAACAGGTATGTAGTAGTGGTGGATGAAGACATAGACCCGACCGATATCCAGGATGTCATTTGGGCCATAAGCACCCGCTCCAATCCCGAGACGGATATCGATATTATCCGGCGTACCAGGAGCAGTGCGGTTGATCCGCAGATACGAAAACCGGCTACGGCTTTCTTCAATTCCAGGGCTATTATCGACGCCTGTAAACCCTACGAATGGATTGAGGAGTTCCCAAAGGTTATCGATTTTAAAAGCGACCTGGTATCGGACCTGCGGAAAAAGTACACCACGTTCGCCGGTGACTGAACTCGAATTTACGGAAGTTCAGAATAACATCAGTAAAATAACATCCTAATTAAATTTGTCCCGTTGGTAAATTAACGTCAAACCCGTCATTATCACGAAAATCCCTCTCAATCTCCCTTTACGAAAGGGAGAGGCTTAATATTTTACCCTTTACGAAAGGGAGAGGCTTAATATTTTATCCTTTACGAAAGGGAGAGGCTTCTCTCCCCCTTTGAAAAAGGGGGATTAAGGGGGATTTTTCACTATAATACGGGAGTTACTGGATTCCCGCCTACGCGGGAATCTGTCATGAGTATTTTGCAATACTCACCACGAAAGATGAAAATAAAGGAGCGCTGGCTTAGTGCAGGAGTTCGTCTTGTCATTGGTGCTGCGAGCCCGAGTCTTTATTTTCGAAGTAATGACAGATGTGAGTTCATTTTCATACATCATTGGTGTCTCAGATAAGAGACATGATAATTCCGAGCGCCTTCACTCCCTGTCATGCTGAGTCCTTCCTGTTCAGGAAGGACCGAAGCATCTATTTCGAGAGCAGCCTGGGTTTATATAAACAGAAATTGTCTTTGTAAGGGCAGGTTTCAAACCTGGCCTTACAATTGTTACCAGACCCCTCAGCAGGCTCGGGGTGACAGTAGGGGCACTGTCATTCCGGCTCCGCTCCGAGAGTCCGCAAAGCGGACAAGACGGACCTCCGGGCCGGAATCCAGGAGAGATCTCTTATTAATACGGGGGTTCCTCTGGATTCCCGCCTACGCGGGAATGACGAATGTGAGTTCATTTTCATACTTCGTGGCGTCAATTGTAAATTGACATGATGGATTGCTACGAAAATAGCCTTTTCCCTAAACAGTGATAGAAATAATAGGATATATTACGAATATTGTGTATTACTCTGCCCAGTCCTTGGTTGCTGAGGAAAGGCTTAATTTGTAAATCTGTCTGATGGCTGGTATCTGGGAAGCGAGCAGGATTACCATGGCGGCCACGGTTGCGATAACGTACGTCCTGGTGAAAATAACCATCTTCATACTGAAAAAGTCTGTCTCGTAAGTACTCATGAAATATGCGGCGATGGAATTCCCCAGCGGTATCCCAATGATTATCCCCAGGCAGCCTATAACCAGGTTTTCCAGGGTTAGCATGGCGGTAATCCGCCTGCGGCTCATGCCAATGGCCCTCATGATGGTAATCTCACGTTTCCGTTCCAGTATATTTACCATGACCCCGTTAAAGATAACGGCCATGCCAAGGGTACCGCTCATGGTCAGCATTACCCCGAGGAAGACCCAGAAGAAACTATTCAGTTCATCTATGAACCCCCTTAGTTCAGCCGTGTTTTCTATGGAGGCGGTCTGGGGAATGTCATAAAGCCTTTTCATCAGTGCAGGGGATGGCGGTCCGTCGTACTGCACCAGGATTTCGCTGGCGGCACCTGGAGCGTTTAGCAGCTTCTGCACTTCTTCGAGGGAGGTAAATGCCCTGTTTCCCATGGGTTCGTCTATGAAACCCGCCAGGCGTTTCTTCGTCTCTTCCACGGTTCCAACCATGGGTTCCAGGTATATGGTATCGCCCACCTCCACACCCAGTTTTTTCTTCAAGGATAGCGTAACAAAAATGTCTTCTTTATCCAATGTCGTCGGCTTACCCTCGGGGCTGTAAAGCCTGTAAAGGTCTGATTTTTTCTCCAGTCCCAGGATGCTGCTGTCGGATACCCTGTTTCCGTGACGCAGGCGGTACGGGGCTTCAAGGGCTGCTTCAGCCTGTTTTATCCCATCCAGGTGGCGGATGTAGGAAGCATTGGCCTTTGAACCCATTCCCTGGAAAATAATGCGGGCGTCAAAGTTAATGATTTTTTCAAATTGCGTGGTCATGAGGGAATCCATGGCATCCAGAAAGGACATGGAAACCAAAACCATGGCTACCGCAGAAGCCAGCCCCAGGGACATGAAGAAACTTCTTCGCAGGTTGCGGAAAATGTTCCGCAGCGGCACTTTCACAAGATACGGAAGTTTTCTTAGGAAGGGCAGAACGATTTCAGGTAACGTCCCGTGACCGGTTGAAGGTGGTGCGGGGCGCATCGCCTGGGCTGGCCTCATACCGGCCGTGGCCCATGCCGGTATTATTCCGGCTGCAACCGGTACCATTATCCCCGTGATTATACCTGTCAGGACGACGCTCCAGGGCGGAGAGATTATTATGAATGGAATCTTGAGCTGTTTGGCATATTCCACGGTCAGAGCATTGGCCATGAGGCTTCCCAGGATAGCGCCGGACACAGAGCCGAGGATACCCACCAAAAGGGCGAATCCGAGGAAGTGCATCAGGACACTTCTCCTGCTGTACCCGAGTGCCCGCATAAGCCCTATCTGCACCCGCTGGGATTCCACAAGGCGGCTGAGCAGGGTATAAATTGCCAGTGCGGCCACTGAAAGAAACAGGGTTGGAAAAAGCACTGCCATTTCCCTGAATCCGTCCAGGTCCATTTTCAGAAGACGGTTGCTAAGCTGGTCTTTCCTCTCAACCATGTAGGCCGTGCGCACGCCCTGGAAAATGTCCGCCCTCCTTGTTTCGACGGTTACGGGTTCGTCTTTGGACGTCAATCTTTTTATACCGTTTTTCCTCAGGATATTTCTTACTTCATCAAGGACGGCTTTGCGGTCCACTCCCGCGGCAACGGTCATAATAATTTCGTTTGTCCCTCCAGTCATGCCGAAAAGGCTTTCCGCCCCGGGTTGGGACATGAAGAGGATGCCGAAGGTGCGGGGTGAGGGCATCATATCCTGGGCGCTCCTGGCTACCCAGATATATTCAGGACTTGTGGCTATGCCGGAAATTCTGAACCGCAGTTTGCTGTTTTCCCTCTCGATGGTAAGCCAATCACCGGGGTTCATCTTGTGGTATTCAGCGAAGCGTTTTTCCATGAGAATCTCACGACCCGAGTCTGAACTGAAGTAGCTTCCGCTGGTTACCTGAACGTTATTGATAGCGGTGTTCCCGTATCGCGGCAGGGATACTACTCTCCCGAGGACACGTTCCCCCCGATATATCGGGGCCAGGTCGAGGACCACATCGCCGACAATGCGTCCCTGGGCTGCTACCCCGGGGATTTCATCTATCTCTTTGACCGCTTTAGGGGGAAGGTTGTCTACCGATATCCAGTAGTCCGCCATATTAAGCTGCTGGAAGGTGTATTCATATGAACTGTCCAGGTTTTTGTATGCGGCATAGGATGTGATGAAAATAGCTACGCCGAGGGTAATTATCAGGGCAACGGCGCCAAATTGCATCCAGGACGCTTTGGTATCCCGGAGGAGCTTAAGATGAATTTTTTTTACCATTTCAGTTCGTCTGGATCGGCGGGGTGCGGGTTGGTGATTATTTCGGCAATTTGGCCGTCACGCATGCGGACTACCCGGTGGGCGATTTCTCCAACCGGGGAATTGTGCGTCACGACGATAATGGTCTTGAGCCGTTCGCTGTTGAGGGTTCTGAGGAGTTTGAAAATAAGTTTGCCGGTTTCAAAGTCCAGGTTTCCTGTCGGTTCGTCGCACAGTAAAATGGGGGGGTCGGGAGCAAGTGCCCTGGCAATGGCTACTCTCTGATTTTCCCCTCCGGAGAGTTCACTGGGAAAATGGTTCATGCGTTCCGTCAGCCCCACATCCCGAAGAATTTCCCTGGCAGGCCTGCTACCCCGGACCAGTTCTCCCGCGAACTCGACGTTTTCCCTTGCGGTCAATGTTGGGATAAGGTTAAAGAATTGGAAGATAAATCCTACCTGGGTACGGCGGAACCTGGTGAGCCGGTTCTCGTTAAGCCTGGTAATATCTATGCCGTTGACCTCGACTCTTCCCACCGAGGGCTGGTCAAGGCCTCCAATCAGGTTTAAAAGGGTTGTTTTTCCGGAACCGCTGGGACCTAAGAATACGATGAATTCACCCTCCATGATATCGAGGGTAACTTCTCTGAGGGCATGGACCTGAATATTCCCGATATCGTATATTTTGGAAACATTTTCCAGGTGTATCCTGGTTTGCCGGCCGTCTCTCCCGGTTTCTTCGGAACTAAGGGAATTGTCCATTGTCTTTTCTCCTTGAGAGAAATGGAAACCTGAGAATAATTATTCTGAAGGTTATTCCTTTACGATTATTCTTCAGGCTGGAGCAGCACCTTGTCTCCTTCGGTTACTCCTTCAAGTATCTCGGTGAACTGATTATTGGACAGGCCTGTTTTTACCACTCTCTCCTCCGTGGTCCCGTTGGCGAAGACCTTGACCTTGTGCTGCCCGTCCTGCGACATAACGGAGCTTTTTGGGACCAGCAGGGCATTATCCTTTTTATTTGTTATTATGCGCACGGTAACCGATAAGCCCCCTCTCAGTTCTATGTTTGCCGCTCCCGGGTTCTGTAAGTCAATGATGGTATTGTATAGGACCACTCCGTGCTGCTCCGTAGCGGTGGGAGCTATTATCTTGACTGTACCCCTGAAACTCTGCTCCTCGAAGGCATCGAGGGTAATAACCGCCGGCATGCCGGGTTTAACGTGGATAACGTCGAATTCTTCTATCTCGGCATCTACTCTTATTTTTGAAGGGTCGACCAGAGGGATGGAAAAGGAGAGGGGTTGAATCACCTCTCCCACTTTGGCTTCGAAGTTTCCTGTGATACCGTCGAATGGGGCTGTTATAAAGGAATCTTTAATCTGCTGTAATGCTTTGTCCAGAACGAGCTGGGCCAAAGTAACCTGGACTTCTGCCAGCTTAATATCCAGGGGTTCCGGGCCGCGTTTCATAAGGGCAACGGTTTGCTGCGCCGTGTCCAGGGCAACTTCCGCGGCGATAATGGCGCTTTCCTTTTGCTTGATATCCAGGGCCTCGCCGTTCCTTTTCGATAACATGTCTTGCAATTTAAACTCGGCATCGGCCAGGTTTACCCTGGCGTCATCGATAGTGTTCTGGCCCTTTGCCAGGGCAAGATCCCGTTGCTTTTTTGTTATTTCCAGGACCTCGTTGGGTCTTGAGAGGTAATACTCAGTTTGGATCGGCGATTGCTGAAGCATTGTTTCGGGGAAGACACCGGCTATGGCATCCACGATTTTCAGGTCCCATTCCTGCTTTGTGGTTTCCAGGGACCGCTGGGCGTTCTCAAGGATATTATTTGCCTGGCGGATCGCCGATTCGGCATTAGCGAAATCGTTGTTGGTGTAGGGGTCCCGCGCTTTTATCAAGGCTTCCCTGGCATATTCCAGGCTTGCCTTCGCACCGGTAACAGCCGCTTCAGCACTGGCTATGTCTTCCGTCTTGTACCGGGGTTCCTTGATTTTATCAACATTCAGCAAGGCTGCCTGGACGTTATGTTTCAAAACCGGAAGGTCTCTTTCCAGGGAAGATGTGTCCAGGCGGGCCACTACCTGGCCTTTTTCTACTTTGCTGCCGAAACTGACGTTTAACTCTTTAAGAATGGTGTTTCCTGCTTGTGCTCCCCAGGCTGCCCCGCTGAAACCCATGTTCACTGCCTGGGGGAGTTTTATTTTTCCGTCGGCAATAACACTGGTTTCGATAGTATCCCGGACGACATCGGCAGTGGGCGGAGCTTTCCCCGATTTATCATTGAGAAAGGGGATGTACTGACACCCCGTCAGGGTAACGACAACCATCACTGCAACGCCAATGAAAATACTCTTATGCCACATAGAAATTACCTCTCTTTCCATGTTTTCTTATTTAATTCGAATGTTTGTATTCCTTACAGTTGTAATGAAAAAAGAATACTATGCAATTATCAGTCGACAGCCGTTTACGCGTAGAAAGGAAAGGGGGTTATGCGCAAAAATTGCCTGATATCATTAATTTCGTGTCCAAAACTGACCTGGTTTATTCGCGGCCAGGTTGGTAACTATTTTTACCTGCAATTTTACTACATGTTTTCTGTTGTTTAACATATCGCCATTATCGCGGTCAAGTTAAATAATTCATTTGTATTATTGTATTAAATGAAGAAATTTATTAAATATTATAAAGTCAGGACTTGCAATTGTCAAATTAATTTAATATAATTTATACAAATATTACAATATTACATTGGCGGTTAATACAGAGACGGAAAATGAACGGATTCGAGCGCAGGAAGGAAAAAAAGAAAGAAGATATCCTCAGGGCGGCACTGGACCTTTTTAGGGTCCATGGATTTAAAAAGGTCAGCATCAACGATATTGCCCTGAAGTCCGGTGCTTCACCTGTAACGATATATAACCACTTTGGCAGCAAAGACAGGCTGGTACAGGAAGTCGTTAAGGCACAGTTCAAAAACATGGTGGAAAAGTACAGGCTGATAATAGACGGAGAGGGGTCTTTTCCTGAGAAGCTGGAGAGCATAGTTTTCGATAAGACCAGTATTATTAGCCAATTCCAGGGTGAACTGGTAGAAACATTATTCCGAAACGACCCCGAAATGCAGCGGTTTGTCGAGGAATTGTGGGTGCGGGACAGTACACGGTTAACTCTGGATTTGCTCGAAAAAGGCAGACGGGAGGGCTTTATTAGTGAGGAGAGGTCTCCCCAGGCTATCATGTTGTATCTCGAAATATTACGAAGCGGTCTGTCCGCCAGGCCCGAGATGCTGGCAAAACTGGAACTGACTCCGGAGTTTTGCAGGGAACTTAATAATATTTTCCTCTACGGCCTGGTGGGGAAGACAGCGGTACCCGGTAAACCGGAAGGGAAGGCCCGTAAAAAAGTTTAAAGACTGAACTTTGCCGGTTTGCCTTTTGTGGGGAAAGATTGAAGCCGAAGTTTACCCCGGATGTTATCCCCTGGAACCTTGGTTTTTCAGGGCTCCCCTGATTTCAAAGATAAGCTTTTCGGTTTCCTCTTCGTTAACCGGCATATTGTTTTCAAGTTTTTTTATAATATTCCCTATTTCAGGAACACTGGCGGACAACCGGGCTATTGCGGCTTCCTGCCGGCTTATAGCCTCATCGAGGTCCCCCAGGTCGAGGTTTAACCGGAACTTTGTGTTTATAAACCCGGCGATTATCTTTACCGCCCTGGGGTCATCTACTGATGCCAGGTAATAGGGAGTGGGTGCCCACAGGTTTGCTCCAGGCAGGTGCCTTTGTGCGGCCATCCATGATAAAAAGGAGTTTAAAGTGGGTCTTTGTCCGCCGGAGCTTTGATAACTCATGTCGGAGTCGATATTATATCGCCGCAGCAGTTTCTTCATTTCCGGGCCATTGGCTATTGCCAGCAGCCCCCTCGGTGCAGTATGGGGATCGGTTGAAAGCATGCCGCCGATGGTGAATACTTCTTTCATCGAGCAGTGGTTTTCTCCGACGTCTAACACAGCCGTCAGGAAGCGGTACCATTCCGTATCAGGGGCATTACCTTTGAAAAAGACCAGTCTCTTTTTCTTTAAAACGTAAAATTTAGCCTCCGGGAAACGTATTACGTCATCATGAACGGCAACTCCAACCAGGGAGAAAAAGCCCACAGGAGGAATATCTGCAATTATCTTCGGGTTTAATTTGCTTATGAGATAATCGATTACCCTGCTTCCCAGGCTTCCCGTATCCTCCTCCCATCCTACTAAAAGGGAGGAAGAGTTGAGCCCCGGGTCGTGGTATACCCTGTAATATGTTGATTCGTCCGACATTAATCTTCCCGCAGGTCTTTTTTAAAGAATTTGTCTATATCTTCCAGGATCTTTTTCTTGTCTTCTTCGGTGATAGGTACCGGTTCGGCCTGTTTGAGGAGTGGAACATCTTTCAGTTTCTCAATTTGCCGTTTAACCTCGGGAGGTAAATTCCCATAAATATTTTCGATTTCCTTTTCGCTGCGTTCGACCACAAGGTCCATGGGTCTCATCCCTATTTTTATCCCCAGGAAGTTGCACAGGACCTCCAGCACAGACCGTGAGGCTTTAGGATAAGGGATCGGCAATCCCTGGAGGTAGAGAGGTATTTCACCCATCAGGCAAATCCCTTCCAATCCCCTGTTTCTGGCCATGCCCAGCAATAAGCCGTTTAAACCGGTGATGCTTCCCTGCCCTTCCCTTCCTTCGATGGCGGACATCAATATGGTATTGGGGTAACCTTTTATCTCGGGGATGAGTTCTTTTTTATTCGGCACCGCCAGGACTCTCGGTTTTGCTGTATGGTGGACAGCTGAGACAGCCGCTCCCGACGTATAAACCCTGCGGCAGCCGAATCTGACTGCAACATCAAGGACAAGGTTGGCAATCTGGTAAGCTTTTCTTCCTTCCGCATAAGGCACCCTGCCCTCGGCGGGTTGTTCGTCACCAATGAAAAACATGATATCTCTTTTTTGTACGCTCTTGAAATAAAATTTATTATCAGGAAACTCCATATTTAACAGTTCGCCGTTTTTAATATCCATTTTCCGGGGATAAAAAAAGTCCCACGGCTCTATTTCAGCGAACTCTTCAGCCTTTAGAATTTCCCTGAGGGTATGCACGGCAATAATACCTATATTGCCGATACCCGGCCATCCGGCTATCATTACCGGGTTTTCCAGATTTGGCTTCTTAAAAATGCGAACACTCATATTTCTCTTCTATATTTACGGATTATTTCAAGATTTGACCTTCCCCGATCAGGTGCCGTTTTTAACTCTGTTTTGGCTCTTTTTCATTTCAAGTGGGTAAACTCATCTTTACTCTGTCCAATATACATTATAAGACCTACCCGCCCAAGGGGGCATGGGGGTATACCCGGGTACTCGCACAGTTTCCATTCCGACGAAAGTCGGAATCCAGAATTCTATAAAATAACTTTGTACAAGTCTCTCCATTCTGGATTTTCTCTTTCAATCAATTCTATTTTCCACCGCCTTTTCCATTGCGTTTACTATCCATAATGTACACAGAATAATCATTCATAATTATTACTGGATTCCGACTTTCGTCGGAATGGGTAAAAGAAGAGGCATCAGGTGAACCCTTCATCGTATATGTCTTAACCTATGTACCTTCATTTTTTCTTACCCACTCAGTTTGAGAAGGAACCTTTTTTTGTATCTGGCAGCGAAAAGCTAATGCGACAGCAATTCCCTTGCCCGCTCGACATCCCCTGTCATTTGCCGGCGTAATTCCTCCACCGAAGGGAATTTTATTTCATCCCGAAGCCGCTCGATTATTTCGATTTTAATTTCCTTATTATAAAGGTCGCCGCTGAAATCCATTATGAAAACCTCAATGGTGCGGATTCCGCCGTCAAAAGTGGGGGAAAATCCTATGTTGGTAACAGATGAATATTCTTTACAATCGAAGTGGGACCTTGTGGTATAAACGCCGTCTTTGGGAAGGACATATTCAGGCTCAATGGCGAGGTTAGCCGTAGGAAATCCCAGAGTCCTGCCTCTTCCCTTTCCCGTGACTACGAGTCCCTTGACGCTGAAGCGCCTTCCCAGCAGCGCACCGGCCCTGGAGATATCCCCAAGGGCAAGGGCTTTTCTTATAGCCGTACTGCTCACAATCTCGCCATTCAGCATAGCCGGGGGTACAACCTCTATGAAGAAGCCCATCTCCTTACCCAGGGCTGTAAGAGTTTTTATATCGCCCTCGCGGTTCCTGCCCAAAGCAAAATTCGGTCCGACAACCATCCCTTTTATTTTCAGGTGCTTTTGGAGCAGGATTACGAACTCAGCAGCACCCATCCCCGTGATCTCCGGAGTGAATTCCATCGCTGCCACGATATCCACTCCCAAGTCCTTAATTAATTGGATCCTATCCGGCAAACTGGTGATGTAGCTGTTTCTCGTTTCGAAACCGGGTTTATTTCGCGGTTTTTCTTTAAAAGTGATGACAATACTGGAGAAAGAATGTTCCCGGGCTGTCGTTACAAGGCGGCCAATCAAATGACAATGGCCCAGGTGTACCCCGTTAAATACGCCGATAGACAACACGGAATTTTTTTCCGGCGCTATGCTTTTTAACTCTTTTTCAAAATTTATGTCCACGTTGCCTTGACCCGGGAATACCCAAATATATTCCTATACCGTGTGTACAGGCATGCCCGCATAAATGCTTCTTGTAGGAGCACAGGCGTCCCCGCCTGTGATTTATGTGTGTTCGGACATGCCCGCATAAATGCTTCTGCTCTATTGAGTATACTTACCTGATTTTATAAAAATACGTTGCATTAAAATAATTATTAAGAATATAATCCTCGGCCCGGGTGGAAAAATCGAAGGTTCCTTTCAGAAGAACGATGTGGCTTTCTTCGGATTATCTTTCCGGGGACCTTTAATCAATATTTCAGCAACTGCGCGTAAAAAACATAAAATCAACCATAACCCCCGCGCACCCGGCTGAAACTACCAGGGGCCGGCAAAACATTTAAAGCCGGAAATATTTTCCAAAAGATAAATAAACTTCGATAATCCTTGTGAACAAAGTAAAATAGTATCACATAACAATTTTCAGCGTCAAGGTGAATTTAAACGGTGTCAAGGGTAGCCATAAGTATTTTCCGGTTATAATATTTTTACTTCACAGCTATCATGATATAAAGTTACGTAAATTTACATAAAATTATGAGACTGGGTCTTGACAAGGTGTGGTACTACGAATAAAATACGACAATCAGGAATATAATTAAATACTTTAGATAACGAAGTCTTATTAACTGTTCGCTCTTGAACTCTTTTATTGAGTGACAGTTTTGTTCTTATAAAAGATAAATAAATGCAGATTAACGTAGCTCAGCTACTTAAAGAGCCGATTGGAACGGCGAGAAATTTTGAGTTGGAGGATGTAGTACTGGTCGAGGGTGAAGAAGCACCTGTTTACGGCCAGGTAACACTGGTGCGGCTGAAAATCGGCATCCTGGCTACGGGTAGTGTCAGCGCATCGCTGTGTCAGGTTTGCAGCAGGTGTTTAATGGATTTCAATTACAGCTTAACGATCAAATTCGAAGAAGAATTTTCCCCCGTCATTGACGTTAACACGGGGCTTGCCCTTGAGGTTCCAGAGGACAAATCCGTTTTTACCATAAATGAAAATCATATTATGGACCTTGAGGAATTAATACGCCAATATATATTGCTGGATTTACCGATGAAGCCCTTATGCCGGGAGGATTGCCCGGGATTCTGCTTTAAATGCGGGGTGAATCTTAAAGATGAGGAATGCAGTTGTGAAAAAGAAAATACTGACGAGCGGTGGACTGATTTGTTAGAACTGCTGGTCTCTACCCAGGAAATAAAGCCCTTTAAGAAAGGACCGAGATAATGGCCCCTCTACCTAAAAAAAAATGTGCAAAGGCTCGCCAGGGTGAAAGGCGCAGCCACCTGCGGAAAATCACCGCAAATTTACAAACATGTCCCCAGTGCCACAGCCCGAAATTATCACACGTGGTATGTCCGTCCTGCGGAACCTACGCAGGAAGGGAAGTCATAAAAATCAAATCGCCTAAAAAGAAAGAATAATATCACACGTTTATGGTTTTAATATGTTCCGCGGAAAATTAAAGCTATTATGCTGAGAACCCCTCTGTGCGACCTTTTAGGCATAAAATACCCCATTATCCAGGGGGGTATGGCCTGGCTGGGAACCGCCGAGCTCGTTTCGGCGGTTTCAAACGCCGGCGGTTTAGGCATAATCGGCGCCGGAAACCATCCACCTGACTGGGTGAGGGAACAGATTCACGTAACCCGGCAGCTTACCGATAAACCCTTCGGCATCAACGTGGTTCTTTTGTCACCCCATGCCGAAGGAGTAATAAAAGTTGTCCTGGAAGAAAAAGTAGGCATCGTCGCCTTTGGCGCAGGCAATCCAGGTGTCCATATCCCGGAATTTAAGAAATACGGAGCAATAACAATGCCTGTTGTTTCCAGCGTTATCCTTGCCAGGCGGCTGGAGCGTTCCGGAGCAGACATAATAGTGGCGGAAGGCATGGAATCGGGGGGACACGTGGGGGAGACCGCTACAACCGTCCTTGTACCCCAGGTAGTTGAAGCCGTAAATATACCGGTTGTTGCTGCCGGCGGTTTTTGCGACGGCAAGGGACTGGTCATGGCTCTGGCCATGGGAGCACAGGGAATGCAGATGGGAACAAGGTTTATCGCTTCCGAGGAATGTATTGCCCATCCAAAGTTTAAGAAAAAGATAACCGAGGTTAAAGACCGCTGCACAATGGTAACGGGGGAGACGTTAAAACACCCCCTCCGCTGCCTGGAAAACAAGTTGACCCGGCAGTTTCACCAGATGGAAATGTCCGGGACTCCCAAAGAGGAGCTGGAGAAATTAGGAGTGGGAAAGATGTTCCTGGGTGTAATCCAGGGGGACCTGGAAAACGGGTCCCTGATGTGCGGGCAGATAGCCGGGATGATTAAAGATATAAAACCGGTAAAGCAAATCATTGAGGATATCATGGTCCAGGCTGAAGCAGAAATAAAGAGACTGGCAGCAATGCCGAATGGAGAAAAGCCATGAAAAGGTTGAGGACGGACAAGAAGGGTTCCGAAAAGGTCGCTTACGTTTTCCCGGGCCAGGGCTCCCAGACAGTTGGCATGGGAAAGGATATCTATAACAGTTCAGAGGCTGCCAGAAAAGTTTTTAAAACAGCCGATGAATCCCTGGGTTTTTCCCTGTCGAAGCTCTGCTTTGATGGTCCCGCCGAGCAATTGAACCTGACATGTATGGCCCAGCCGGCCATTTTGACCACAAGCCTGGCATACTGGGAAGCCAACAAGGAAAAGGGGTACTGGAAACAATTTGGCAGTCCTGTTTATACCGCCGGGCACAGCCTGGGAGAGTATACCGCACTGGTCGCAGCCAAAGTTGTGGACTTCCCGGAGGCAATCCGTCTGGTCTGGGAACGGGGCTGCGCTATGCACCAGGCAGGTAACCAGGTCCCGGGAGGAATGGTCGCTGTCCTCGGGATGGAAGAGAACGAGCTTAGAGAGATTTGCCGGGAAACAAATACAGACATAGCAAATATAAACTGCCCCGGCCAGATAATTATAAGCGGTTCCCTTGGAGCCATTGAAAAAGCTGTAGCCCTGGCCAAACAACACGGCGCACGGAAAACCATCTTTTTAAATGTCAGCGGCGCTTTTCACTGCGGTTTAATGGAACCTGCCATCATAGAATTAAACAAGGCCATCGAATCGACTCCCTTCAGAGACCCTGAATTCCCCATAATCGGCAACGTCAATGCCATGCCCATAACCAGGGCGGCCGAGTTGAAACGGGAACTACACGAGCAGCTCTGTCACTGTGTACAGTGGCAAAAATCTATTGAATATATGATTCAAAACGAGGTTTCCACCTTCATCGAGGTAGGGCCCGGCAGGGTGCTTACAGGGCTGATTAAACGCATCAACACGGGTGTTTACACCATCGGGATGCCTGCCTGAGAAAAATTAAAGGCAGCTTAAAAACAGGAATTATTAATATTATTTCGCCGTTATCCCGCTTTTTTTCTAATATTTTCTTTCTCAAAATATCTCTTCGTTCGATTTTTCGCCTGCCATGTTGGTGTTAAATATTTCAATTGAAGGGTTAGAATCATGAATTCCCAATCTCCTGTAGCCCTGGTTACCGGCAGCGGACGCGGTATAGGACGGGCGATTGCCCTCAAACTTTTTGAAAAGGGAGCCGCCGTTGTGATTAATGATGTCGGTGATGCCGGTCCGGCCGAAGAAGTCGCCGGTTACATCCGGGAAAAAGGCGGCCAAAGCAGCGTTCTCCTTGCCGATGTCAGCAAGGAGAATGAAGTAACAGGTCTTTTCGAGAGTATTATCTCCTCTTACGGCCGCATAGACATCCTGGTTAACAATGCAGGGATAACCAGGGACCAACTTCTTCTGCGCCTGTCGGAGGAAGATTGGGACAGGGTGCTGGATATAAACTTGAAAGGGGCTTTTCTGTGTACCCGGGCAGCCCTGAGGTATATGGTAAAGCAGCGCCGCGGAAGGATCGTCAACATTTGCAGCGTAGTGGGCCAGACTGGAAACGCGGGACAGGCCAACTATGCCGCTGCAAAAGGCGGTTTGATTGCCCTGACTAAAACCTGCGCCAAAGAGGTAGCCACCCGGGGTATCACCGTCAATGCCATAGCCCCCGGTTTTATAGATACGGAAATGACACGCCGTTTAAACGACAACATCAAGCAGGAGGTACTGAAACAAATCCCGGCCGGGCAGTTCGGTACTACTCAAGATGTGGCCGGCGCCGTGGCCTTTTTTGTCTCCGATGATGCAAGTTACATAACGGGGCAGGTGTTGAGGGTAGACGGCGGGTTGGTAATGGCATGAGATTGATACATAAAAAAAGTTTTGCCGTTAGATAATTCTTATAGGAGCCGCAATTGCCAGGTCCCAGGAGAAAAGCCCGTATAACAGCCCTCCAGGCTTTATACGAGATTAACTGCACCAACCATGATGTGAACAGCACCATCGAACGGCTGGTAATAGAGCAAAACTTAACCGAGCCGTCAGCGACCTTTGCCCGGGGCATCGTCCACGGTGTAATTGACAACCGCACCGAGATAGATAATATTATCAAGGAGTTCGCTCCCGCCTGGCCCTTCGAGCAGTTGCCCCTGGTTAACAAGAACATCTTGAGAATTGCAATATTTGAATTTTTCATAGATAATAAAGTGTCTGTAAACGTAGCTATCAATGAAGCCGTTGAACTGGCAAAGATTTTTGGCAGTGAAAGCTCCGCCAAATTTATCAACGGTGTATTGGGATCAATCAGCAAGCATCCGAAGCCCGCTGCTGCTTGATAATCTAATCCGGCAGTCTTTTACCGGCTCTGCTTTTTAAACATAACCCGTTTTTCCATATATAAAATAATTCAGGAGGTACACCATGTCCGTTCTTCTTTACGAAAAAAAAGACAGGATCGCTTACATCACCCTGAACCGGCCCGAGGCGATGAATTCTATCAATGCGGAGATGTGGGATGCCTTGACCCAGGCGTGGATAGACGTACGCGACGATCCCGAGGTGTGGACGGCTATCGTAACGGCTGCGGGGGAAAAAGCCTTTTGCACCGGCGCCGACCTTAAAGAGATGGGGGCGGTTTTTGCCGAGGCAATCAAATTAGGTAAACCCCCTACGGTTCCCATACCCTATATCACCCCCATGAGGGGGGGGCTCAATGTCTGGAAGCCGTTTATTGCGGCCATTAACGGCATAGCCCTTGGCGGAGGCCTGGAACTGGCCATGGCCTGCGATATCCGCATCGCCGCCGAGCACGCCAAAATGGGCGTCCCGGAGGTCAAACAGGGTCTTATCCCCGGGATGAGCGGCACCCAGAAGATTCCCCGACTTGTTCCTTTTGGAGCAGCTATGGAAATGCTCATGACAGGTGACGCCATCACCGCCCAGGAAGCCTATCGGCTGGGTCTGGTAAACCGGGTCGTTCCCGCGGCGGAATTGTTGAGCACAGCAGAGGCCCTCGCCCGCAAGATAAACGAAAACGGACCTGTGGCGGTAAGGGCGGTGAAGGAATCCGCTTACCGCGGTATCCAGATGTCCCTGGAGGACGGGTTGAGGTTCGAGAGTTTGATAACTGTCGCCGTTACCCAGACGGAAGACGCCATGGAAGGACCCCGCGCCTTTATTGAAAAAAGGAAACCAGTTTTTAAAGGTAAATAGCCCGCTTCCCGGCATCGTTACCGTCGTAAAATATTATTATTAATAGGCACCCGGAAAAATCCGTTATTGCTCTCCCTTCGATGCGATTAAAGTGCTGTACCGTACCGGGTAAAAGCGTTTCACCTAAAAAAATGCGGAAATAGTTTACTAAAGCTCAGCAAGGAGGCTGGTCTTGGCTAAGGCAACACAATATACGGATGAAATAATAAAAAAATATACCGCTTCGGGTATGTGGCAGCCTACGACCTTTTCGGACCTTTACGAAAAAAACGCCCGGGAGATTCCGGACAAAGAAGCCCTGGTGGATGATGTCCACCGCCTGACCTGGAAACAGGCCAATCAGTGGGTGGACCGCATTGCGCTGGGGTTCCTGAAACTGGGTTTTAAAAAGGACGACCTGGTTGTCGTTCAGCTTCCTAATATGGTGGAAATACCCTTGCTCAGGGTGGCCTGTGAAAAAGCGGGACTTCTTTGCCTGCAGTGCCTCAGACAGTACCGCCATAACGAGATGGGATACATCCTGAAAAACCTCAACGCAGCCGGAGTGGTAGTCCCCTGGGAATACCGCGGTTTTAATTACTTCCAGATGATCCAGAACCTGAAGGGTGACCTGCCTGATCTGAAACACGTTTTTGTGGCGGGGGATAAAGTACCCCCGGGGGCTGTTTCCTTGAAAACGATGGTGGAAACCCCCGTGGAAAAAGAGTTTTCCCCTGATACCCTGCAAAAAACAAAGATGCCATCCACGGAATTCTCCCTGATAGTCCATACCACCGGGACTACCGGCTTTCCAAAGTTCGTAGAGTACCCCACCTGCTGCCGCATATACCAGTGGACGATTAACGCCAAAATGGTTAACCTGACTAAAGACGATATTTTCGCCGTTATCGGCCCCGCCCCCGGGGGACCGAATTTCCCTGCCTATATCGGCGCTCCGATGAAGGGGGCCAAGGTTGTCATGCTTGACCGTTTCGACGCCGAAGAGGCCCTGAAACTTATTGCCAAAGAAAAATGCACCTTCGTCTGCTGCGTCCCTGCCCAGCTTGCCATGATGGTAAGGCATCCCAATAGGGACAAGTATGATTACAGCTCTGTCAGAATCTGGTGGTGTTCCTCCGCTGCCCTGGACAGGCAAATCGGGCTGGAGGTAGAAGAAAAAATGGGCGGTAAAATTATAACGATCCTCGGGGCCACCGACTGGGGAGGCGAGGTGTTAACCAGCCTTAACGAGCCCCAGGAGGTGCGGCTGGGCACCGTGGGCAAGCCCATCGACGGGACAGAGATAAGACTTGTCGATGACGACGGTAACGATGTTCCCCCCGGAGGGGTAGGGGAAATGTGGAGCCGGACCCCGAGTTTCGTATCAGGTTACTATAGGGACCCGGAGACAACCAGGCAGGTCTGGGAGGGCGGCTGGTATAAGCTCGGCGACCTGGGAAGGCTGGATGAAAATGGTAACCTGATGGTGGTCGGCAGGAAAAAAGACATCATCATCCGCGGGGGACAGAACATATACCCCATCGAGCTTGAAAGCCTTTTGAGCACCCATCCGTCGGTGTCCGATGTGGCCGTTGTCGCCATGCCGGATACAATCATGGGGGAAAAGGTCTGCGCCTTCGTGGTGACAAAAGCCGGTAAAGGGCTGTCTTTCCAGGAGATGGTCAAATGCCTCAGGGACCAGAACGTGGCAGCTTTCAAGCTCCCCGAAAGGCTGGAAGTAATCGACCAGATGCCCATGGCGGGAGAGCAGAAAATAGATAAGAAACTATTGCGCCAGCGGATTGCGGAAAAGACAAAAGCCGAAGGTAAAATTTGAATTACAAGTAGTACTTAGTTGTAAAAATAAGCGTAATTATTATTCTGGGTATCACGGGCGTCCCTTATTCCGGATGTCGCAGGCATTCCTTATTCCGGGTAGCACAGGCGTCCCTAATCCCGGGTACCACAGGCGTCCCTGCCTGTGACACCATGATAAACCCCGCTCCGCAAGCAAGGTATAGTATTTGATTCAGGTAAATCGAGAATTATAATGGCGAAGGCAACGCGGTACACTCCTGCCCTCATTAAAGAGTACCGGGAAAAAGGTTTCTGGGATGACACCAGGTTGTGTGATGTCTGGGACAGGAACGCCAAGGAGTTCCCCACCCGGGAAGCCCTTTGCGACTCAAGCAGGCGATTAACCTATGGTGAAGCGAACCTCTGGATAGACCGCCTGGCCCTGGGGCTGGTGGAACTGGGTATGGAAAAAGACGAACTCCTGGTAGTGCAGCTTCCCAACGTCGTGGAACTTCCCCTCCTCCGCGTGGCCTGCGAAAAATCCGGCGTCCTCTGTTTGCCCGTCCTGAGAAGCCTGCGCCACACCGAAATGGAATATATCCTAAACACTACCGGAGCCTCTGGTATCGTCATCCCTCCCAGGGCGAAAGACTTCGACTATTACGGGATGGTAGAGGAATTAAGACCCCGCCTGCCGGGGCTTAAACACGTATTCATGACGGGGGACGAGACTCCCCCGGGTGTTATCTCCGTTCAAAAGATGGTGCACAATTCCCTGGAAAAGAAATATCCCCCGGATTTCCTCGAACCGAGGAAATGCCCGTCCACCGGGTTCTCCCTGGTGGCCCATACAACGGGCACCACTGGATTTCCCAAGTTCGTGGAATACCCGGTCTGCGGCCGCAATTCCCTGTCAAAGCGTAACATTGCCCGCTTCGGAATAACCGGGAACGATGTTTTCGGCATCCTGGGACCGGCCGCCCTGGGGCCTAACAACATGGGGTATTTTATTTCCCCGGTGGCCGGAGCCAAAACAGCTTTGCTGGAAAGGTTCGAACCCGGGGAAGCCCTTCAGCTTTTACAGAGAGAAAAAGTTACGGTTGCCTGTGTGGTCCCCACCATCCTGGCCATGATAGTCCGATACCCGAAGTGGGAAGAGTTCGACTGCAGTTCTGTAAGGTACTGGTGGTCGGCGGGTTCTGCGCTGAACTATAAAACGGCAGAGGAGGTGGAGGAGAAACTGGGAGGGAAAATCATCAACGTTCTGGGCGCCGTTGACTTCGGCGGGGAATGTGTAACCCCACCCGAAGCTCCCAGGCAGGTGCGACTGACAACCGCCGGGCGTCCCGTGGACGGCACGGAAATAAAGCTGGTGGATGACGGGGGCCGGGAGGCGCCCGGAGGCGAAGTGGGTAGAATATGGGGCAGGGGGCCGAGCTGCGTTTCGGGTTATTTTAAAGACCTGGAGGCAACCCGGAAAGCCTGGACGGAAGACGGCTGGTATAACCTTGGAGACCTGGGAAGGTGGGACAAAGAAGGCAACCTGGTGGTGGTCGGCAGAGAAAAGGACATGATTATCCGGGGCGGGCAGAACATATACCCGGCAGAAATAGAGAACCTGGCTTCGAGTCATCCCAGGGTAATGGAAACAGCCCTGGTTGGATATCCGGATCCTGTGATGGGGGAGAAGGCCTGCCTTTTCATCGTCCCGAAGAAAGGCGAGAACATAGGCCTTGAGGAAATAGTCTCCTACCTGCGAAGCAGGAATATAGCCTCATTTAAGCTGCCGGAAAAAGCGGTTATCCTGGACAAGCTGCCCCTGGCGGGCGAGCAGAAGATAGACAAGAAGGCCCTACGGCAGCTACTTATTGAAAAGGAAAAGTAAGTCCCGAGAGACCACAAAGCGGACAAATTGACAGGTATGCTGGTCTCTGCAAAACGGAGTCCGCATAGCGAACACCTGTTCTGTCATTCTGTCCCGATACATCGGGACAGAATGACAGGTATCCCACAGAAGCGTCTCATTTCCGGCTCCATTCCTTCCTTCCTCTGGTAGAGAGCATCGTAGGGGCACGGCATGCCGTGCCTGCTTACACCTGTTCTGTCACCCTGTCCCGATACATCGGGACTCCGTCTCGGAAAGCAAAGTCGAAGGGT